>DAIDBG010000233.1 GCA_027310225.1 bacterium
GCTCGTCCAGATCGGCCGCGCCCGCGACAGACGAGCGGGGCGCGGCACCGCGGCAGCATATTCCGCACCGGCCCGGGGCCGGGTATTGCCGCGATCGTGCGCGGCGCCTGCTTCGCCCCCGCCGCGTTCTGGCGGGAACAGGCCCCGCCGCCCCGGCGCATGACGGGACGGGATCGTGAGGCGCTAACGGAGGAGGTTGCCGCACACCCATGCTCGAAGCGATCACCAGCGGACTGGCCGCTCTGCTGACGCCCCAGGCCATACTCTTCATGTTCATCGGTGTCGTTTACGGCCTCGTGATCGGCATCCTGCCGGGCCTGGGCGGGGTCGTGGCGGTGGCGCTGCTGCTGCCTTTCAGCTACGGCTTCGAGAAGGCGGCGACGCTCGCGCTGCTGCTCGGCGCGCACATTGGCACGATCTGGGGCGATTCGGTGACCAGCATCCTGTTCAGCGTCCCGGGATCGGCCAAGGGCCTCGCGCTGTGCTTCGACGGCTACCCCATGACCAAGCAGGGGCGGGCGACCCGGGCCCTTGCCGCTTCGGCCACCGGCGCGCTGCTGGGCGGGCTCTTCGGCGCCGTCTTCCTCGCGCTCAGCATTCCCATCGCGCGCCCGCTCATCCTGGCGCTCGGGCCGAGCGAATACCTGATGCTGGCGCTGTGGGGCCTCACCGTCATCGCCACCTTCAGCGAGGGCTCGCTGATCAAGGGATTGATCGCGAGCGCGCTCGGCGTGCTCGTCGCCTTCATCGGCGTGGACATCGTGACCGCCACGCCGCGCTTCACCTTCGGCAGCGAGTTCCTGATGGACGGCATCTCCTTTCCGGTCGCCATGATCGGGCTCTTCGCCGTCGCGGAGATGATGAAGATGGCGATCAGGGGCACGCCGATCGTGGACCGCACGCTGGTCAGGGAGGTGAGCACGGTGTGGCAGGGGATCGGGGACGCGTTCCGGCACTGGTGGCTGGTGATGCGTTCGAGCCTGCTCGGAGTGTGGATCGGCGTGCTGCCGGGGGTCGGGGCGAGCGTCGCCGGTCTCGCGGCCTACGCCCAGGCGATGCAGACTTCCAGGACCCCGGAGAAATTCGGCAAAGGGACGGTCGAGGGCGTGATCGCGCCCGATGCGACGATGGGCGCCAACGAGGGCGGCGGGCTGCTGCCGACGCTCGCCTTCGGCATTCCCGGCGGCGAGAGCATGGCGCTGCTGCTCGTCGCCTTCATCGGCCTGGGCGTGACGCCGGGCCCCGAGATGCTGACCAAGAACCTCGACCTCGTTTTCAGCATGGTGTGGATCATCGTCCTCGCGAACGTGCTGGTGACGCTGATCGGCCTCGGCATCTCGCCCTGGCTTGCGCGCCTGCCGACGCTGCACGCGAACCTGATGGTCCCGACGGTGCTGTCGGTCTCCTTCATGGGCGCCTTCGCCGCCCGCGGGCGCATCGAGGACGTGGCGGTCGCCTTCGTGTTCGGCGTGCTCGGCTACCTGCTGGACAAGTATCATTACTCGCGCGCGAATTTCGTGATCGGGATGGTGCTCGCCACCATGATCGAGCGCAATCTCCAGATTTCTCTCACGCTCTACGGCGATTTCTTCCTCTTTACCCGCCCGCTGGCGCTCACCCTGTTCATCCTCGTCCTGCTCACGACCGCGCTGCCGTTCATCCGCAACCGGCGGCGGAGGAAGTCGCGGGCCGCCGCCGGCGCGGCGCAAGGGGGAGCGGCATGAGCCGGCGCGCGCAGGAGAACCTGGCCGCCGCCGTGATCCTCGGCGTTTTCGTCGGCGTCATCATCATGAGTCTCGGCTACGGTCCGCGCGCCAGGCTGATTCCGCTGCCCCTCGCCACGATCGGCATCCTCCTGACCGTCATCCAGATCGTCTGGCAGAACGTGCGTTCGACCGACGAGCTGCAGGTGGACCTGCTGCAGGTGCTGACCCGGCAGGCGGAGAAGGAGGGCGCCGCCGCGAAAGAGGGCGAGGACGGGCCCGGGCCGCGGCAAAAATCGCCCTGGCGCAAGGAAGCCGCCGCGCTGGGCATCGTCGCGGCGCTGGCCGGCCTGATCCTGCTCCTGGGCCCGATCCCCGCGATCTTCCTGTTCACGGGGGCGTACTTCCTGTTCAGCGGGCACTATTCATGGCTGAAGGGGCTCGTTTACACTGTCGCCTTCACGGCGGCCGTCTATCTGCTGTTCGTGGTGGCGCTGGAAGTCCAGCTCTATCACGGGATCCTGGAGCCGCTGGTGGAACGATTCAGGTAGGAGCCGGCGGCCGCACGCCGCGGCGCTCCCGGCAGGTTTCGTAACGGCAATTGGCACACAGAGGAGGAGTGGGACCATGATGATGCGATGGAAAGCGTTGGCTGCGTTGCTGCTCGCGCCCGGGCTCACGGGCGTTTCGGTCCACGCCTACGGCCAGGCGACCGGTTTCTACAAGGACAAGGTGCTCAACATCATCGTCGCGGGCAGTCCTTCGGGCGGCCACACGCGCTACGCGCGGCTGATCGGGCCGTACCTGCAGAAGTACACCGGCGCGCGCGAGGTGCGGATCACCAACATGCCCGGCGGCGGCGGGCTCAAGGCCGCGAACTATACGTGGCGCCTGAAGCCCGACGGCATGAACATCTTTTTCGGGAACGCCGCCTCGCTCATCCTGGCGCCGCTCGCCGGCAGCCCGGGCGCGCAGTTCGATCCCGGCAAGTTCGTCTTTCTCGGACGCGCCACCAGCGAGCCCCGGTTCCTGACGGTCGGCGGAAAGTCCCCGATCAAGAGCTTCGAGGACGTCAGGAAGCTCAACCGGCCGTTCGTCTATCCCTCGCAGGGCACCGACGAGGATTTCTACACCATGGCGGTGCTCGCGTACTCCCTGGGCTTCAAGATGAAGGCGGTCACGGGCTATGAAGGCAACGCCGACACCTCGCTCGCCGTCATCAAGGGCGACGGTGACGGTCATATCACCGGCTGGAGCGAGGCGCAGGCCGCGATCCAGGCCGGCGACAAGCGTCCGATCGTGACCATCGCATCGCAGCGGCACCCGGACTACCCGGACGTCCCGACGGCGGAGGAGCTGGCTGCGGCCGACCAGAAATCGCTGGTCCGCACCATCGTGAACATCAACGAGACGCACCGCAGCTATCTCGCCCCCCCCAACACGGACCCGCAGGCGACCGCGGCCTTCCGCACCGCCCTGAAAGCGGTCATGAGCGATCCGGTGTTCCTGGAGGAGACCCGGAAAAGCAACCGGCCGGTGAGCTACATGGACGGCGTGCAGCAGCAGCAGATCGTTGCCGAGATTACGAAGGCGGGCGCGGCCCTGACGCCGATCCTGAAGAATGCCGTCAAGGAAATCCAGTAAGCGCAACCACCCCGGCCCTGCGGGCCACCCCTCCTTGAAGAGGAGGGGAGCAAAAGCAGGGCCACTTCATGTTTTCCCCTCCTGGCCGAGGAGGGGTGCCTCCAAAGGAGGCGGGGTGGTGTGGCCCCTCCTGGCCGAGGAGGGGTGCCTCCAAAGGAGGCGGGGTGGTGTGGATGAGCGTCACGCGGATAGATAATGCCTGGTCTTCACGGAAATGACGGAGGCCATTGGGCCACGATCCCGCGTGATGCGGCGAAATTGCGTTAAGGTGGCACCATTCGCACGAAGACCATCAGGACCTATTCGCTCTCGGAGCGCGCCGCGCACCCCGACTTCAGCATCCACGACCAGAGCGGGTCATCGCGCATCGAGCAGGCGCACCGCCACCAGTACTTCCAGATGCAGCTCAACCTGGCGGGCCGGACCGAGCATCACATCGGCGCCACCGTGCGGCCGCTCGGGCCGGGCTGCCTGAGCTTCGTGCTGCCGTACCGCGTGCACCGCGTGCTGCACCCGCCCGGCTCGCTGTTTCACGTCATCAGCTTCTCGCAGCGCTTCCTGCGCCCCGAGCTGGACGTGGATCCGCTCGATCTCGAGGACGTCCCGCTCGAGCGCGCGCCGGAGCTCGCGCCGTTCCTCTACCAGGAATTCATGGATTTCGTGCTGGAGGGAACGGAGCTCGAGCTGGCCGCGGAAGCCTGCCGGAAGATGACGGAAGAAAACGCGCGGCGGCGCTTCTGCTCGCTGGAAATCATCCGCGCGCACCTGCTGCTCCTGATCGGCGCCGTATGCCGGCGCTACGAAAGAGAGCTGCTGCAGCTCGCCGCGGCGCAGGCGCAGCGCACGAGCCGCCGCGAGGCGCTGCTCCGCGTCGGCCGCTACGTCCGCGATAATCTGACCCGCCGCGTCACCCTCGGTGACGCCGCCGCCGCCGCCGATCTTTCCCCCAACTACCTCGCGCACCTGCTCAAGAAGGAGACCGGCAAGACCTTCACCGATCTCGTCACCGAGCGGCGGATGGACAAGGCGCAGGAGCTGCTTGCGCACACGACGATGCGGATCGCGGAGGTCGCCGAAGCGGTCGGCTTCGAGGACGAGGCCTATTTTGCGCGCCGCTTCAGGCAGCGCTTCCGCATCGCGCCGCGCGACTACCGCGGCCGGGCCGCCGCCCGCCTGCGGTAGCAGGATACTCCAGAAAAAAATCAATCCCGTCCTTGGCCGGCCGGCGGCGCCGGGTTAAGCTGCTCTGCAGTGACTCCCGCCGTCGCGCAGCCTTCGAGGAGGAACCCGGCAGAAGGCAAGGAGGCGCGGCGCCGGCGCGGATGACCGGAGCATGCGGATGGATCAGAACTGGACGACGCTGGATACCGACCTCCTGGTGGTCGGGGGCGGAGTCGCCGGCAGCATGGCGGCGATTCCCGCGCTCGAAGCCGGGCTCAAGGTCGTCATCTGCGAGAAGGGCAGGGTGCTCGACCACTGCGGCAGCATCGGCTGCGGCGTGGACCACTACCTCACGGTGATGGACACCGGCCCGGAATGGGATACGCCGGAATTCCTCATCAAGCACGTGCCCGAGCTGACCGATGGCATCGTGGACATGGCGGTGGCCGGGCGCGTCATCCGCGAGATGCCCCGGATCTTCCGCAAGATCGAATCCCTGGGCGTTGATTTCAGGGACAGGAAAACCGGGGACTACTACCGCCTGCGCTCCTTCGGCCTGCCCGGCACCTATCACATCAACTTCGACGGCACCGATTTCAAGAAGCACCTGGGCGAGCGCGTGCGCAAGGGCAGGGCCACCGTACTGATGCGCACCATGGTCGTGCAGCTGCTGACCGAGGACAACCGTGCGTATGGTGCAATCGCCTTCAATTTTCGCAGCGGCGAGTGGTACGTGATCCGCGCCAGGTCCGTGGTGCTGGCGGCGGGCGACGTCAACCGCATCTCGCGGAACGCATCGGGCCTCGCATTCGATTCCTGGCACATTCCCTATAACACCGGCGACGCGCAGGCCATGGGCTATACAGCCGGCGCGGCGCTCGCCAACATGGAGTCGGTCGAGGCGACGCTGACGCCCAAGGGTTTTTCCTGCCAGGGGCTCAATGCCCTCGTGAGCCTGGGCGCCTATTTCGTGAACAGGGCCGGCGAGCGCTTCATGTTCAAGTACGACAGCAAAGGGGAGAACGCGCGCCGCGCCGTGATCGCCGACGGGGTCATCAACGAGTATCTCCTGGGCAACGGTCCGATTTACCTCGATTGCCGTCATCTGCCGCAGGAGCTGCTCGACCGCATGGAGCACACTCTGCAGGTTGACCGCTACACGCTGCCGGCGTTCTATCAGCAGAAGGGGGTCAATTTCCGCGAGGAGCTGGTGGAGATATCCGTGTCCGAATTGAGCATCCGCAGGAGCGGCGTGTACTTCCGCGGCAGCGGCCTTGCGGTTGACGTGAACGGCGAGACCGCAGTCGAGGCGCTGTTTGCCGCCGGCGACTGCGCGACGGTCAGCGGCGGCATCTCGGGCGCGGCGGTGCTGGGACATATTGCAGGCGAGGGGGCCGTGCAGCGCGTGCGGTCAACGACCGGCGCGTTGCCCGATCCCGACCGGCAGGCGCTGGAAGCGGTGCGGGCCCGGTCCGTGGCGCATCTCGGGCGGCAGGACGGGATGCCATGGAAGGAGTTCGAGGATGCAACCCGGCAGACCGTTACCGATTACGTCGGCGTGCGCCGCACCGAGAAGGGCCTCCAGCTCGCGCTCGAGACGCTGCGTGCGCTAGCGAAGCGCGAACCGACGCTCAGGGCGGACGATCTCCACGGCCTGATGCGCGTACATGAGTCCAGGAACATCCGGCAGAACGCCGAGATCATGGCGGTGGCGTCCCTCGCCCGCCGCGAAACGCGCACCGGCTCGGCACACCGGCGGCTCGATTATCCGCAGACCGACGACAAGAACTGGCGCAAGTTCGTGCTCGTCGAGCGTGGTCCGGAGGGGCCTGTCGTGCGCACCCTTTCAACCGAGCGTCCGCTGTCGGACGCCTTCGCACGCCGCGCGGCCACCGCGTAAACCCAACCTCTCATCCTTCGTCTCTCCGATGGCTGACGCCAAGCCCCACAACCCGATCGTGATCAACGCGCAGAAATGCGTGCGCTGCGACCTGTGCGACTGGATTTGTCCGGGCGACCTCATCCACCACGAGGAGGGAAACAAGGACAAGCTGCCGGTCGTCGCCTATCCGGACGAGTGCTGGTACTGCGGTCTGTGCCAGTCGGTCTGCCCCACCAGCGCGATCACCATCGTCTTTCCCGAGCGGATGATCCACAACCGGACCGACGTCGCGACCCTGCTCGGCAAGGTCGTCGAGTAACCTGGCGGCCGGTCGCGGTCACCCAGCAAGGCCCACTCCCTCCGGCTTTACCTGCCCGACCGGGAGTTTGTCGGACTCTGGGCCGGCAGACTCCTCGGCAGCCTGTCGGGATGCCGGGTCCGACAGGGCTGCCAGGGAGCCGGGCAGGTTTCCCGGGGGCGCGCTTCAGCCTACAATTGAAAAGAACCTGTCCAGAGGGCGCGGGTCTGAACTGATTTGGGGTCTGAATGAAGCCGGTGGTGAACCGTTTGCGTGGGGTCGAGCGCGATATCGTCCAGGTGCCGCAGCCGGGCGACGTCGCCCCGTACTACGAGCCGCAGGGCAACGAGATCGCGGTGTTCGAGGCCGCCTACAAGAAGCGCCTGCCGGTGATGCTGAAAGGCCCCACCGGCTGCGGCAAGACGCGCTTCCTCGAGCGCATGGCGTTCCAGCTCAGGCGTCCGCTCGTCACCGTGTCCTGCCACGAGGACCTGACCAGCTCCGATCTCGTCGGCCGCTTCCTGCTGGAAGGGGCGGAGACGGTGTGGCAGGACGGCCCGCTCACCCGCGCCGTCAAGGCGGGCGCCATCTGCTATCTCGACGAGATCGTGGAAGCGCGCACCGACTCCACGGTGGTCATTCACTCGCTGACCGACCACCGGCGGCGGCTCACGGTGGAGAAGAAAGGGCAGGAGATCGAGGCGCACGAGGACTTCATGCTGGTGATTTCCTACAACCCCGGCTACCAGACGGTGCTGAAGGACCTCAAGCCCTCGACCAAGCAGCGCTTCATCGCGATCAATTTCGATTTCCCGCCGGAGGACATCGAGCGCAAGATTCTCCTCAACGAGGTGCCGGGCGTGGCGCCCGAGATCGCGCATCGGCTGGTGGCGGCCGGACGCAAGGCGCGGCTGCTGAAGGATCACGGCCTGGAGGAGGCCACTTCCACCCGCGCGCTGGTGTACGCCGCGAACATGATCGGCGCCGGGCTCGACCCTGTCGTCGCCTGCCAGGTGGCGATGGTCAATCCCATCACCGACGACGAGGAGCTCGCCGAAGCGCTGATGGAAGTCGTGCAGGCGCACTTCGCCTGATGAGCGGCGCTTCCAGGCAGCAGGCGATCGGCGAGCAGCTCACGCATCTGCGCGACGCGAGCACCGTCGCGTACCGCGAGATCGAGCAGGTGCTGCCGGCGATCCGCCAGCACGGGGAGGAGGTGACGCTCGCCTGGCTGATGGCCTGCGGCAAGCTCTTCGACCACGACCGCGAGGCGGGCAGGGCATTCATCCGCGGCAGCCGCGAGGCGGAGAAGGTTTCGGAAGCGGTGCTGCCGTGGGTTGATCAGGTGCTGCAGTTCACGCGCTGGCGCAACGCGCGGCGCGCGCTCGAGGGCTTCATGGCGAACCTGCCGCACGCCTACGGCTCGCTCGGTCATGCCGGGCAGCGGCGCTGGGCCGAGATCGGCTTCCTGTGGTGCGGGCGCCAGATCGAGAGCGGATCGGCCTATTTCGCGACGCCGGTCGTGGACCTCTCGGGCCGCCAGGGCATCACCGGCATCGAGCAGCTCACGCAGCCGGCCGAGGAGCTCTTCGAATCGCGCAAGCTCCTGCTGGCGACCTATCTTGCCGGCGCGATCCGCGTGCGCAACCTCCTCGGCTCGCAGGCGATCCTGCCGTGGGCGTCGCGCGGCGCCGACATCATGCAATCGGGGCGCGCGCGCGGCGAGGCGTACTTCCGGCTCGAGTCGGAAGAGAGCCTGGCGCTCCTGCTCGAGCACCTGCCCGGCTTCCGGCTCGCCGAGCGCAACCGGCTGCTGACGATGCTGCTCGACCTGTGGTACGGTCAGGGCTGCGACTTGAAGGAGAGCAGCTGGTCGCCCGAGAAAGGCCGGCCCTTCGTCGAGACCGACGGGCACAGCCTGTACTTTCCCGCGGTGATGCCGAGCCGCGACGAGGCGGTGCTCGCGCTGCTGCACGCCGCGGGCCACGTGCGCTTCGGCACTTTCGACCGCTCCGCAATGAAGGAGCTGTTCGGGCGGGCAGGCGTCGGGTATCCCGAGCCGGGGCCGGTGTCGTGGGCGCCGCTCTATGCGCGCTACGGCGACGACGCGCTGCGCTTCCAGCTGATCTTCGACCTGTGCGAGGACCTGCGGGTGGACTACCGCATCCAGCAGCTGGTGCCGAACCACCTGCAGCGCCTGCTCGCGACCGCGCGTTCCGGCGCCCGCCATCCCGAGACCGGCGCCTACTACGGGCTGGCGATGGAAAGCATCGAGCAGGCGCTTGCGGCGAGCCGCAACGACGGGGTGCGCGACGAGCGCTTCGCGCCGCTGCTCGATCCCGCGGCGACGGTTGCCGACGCCTGGCGCATCGCCGCCGCGATCTGCTCGAATGACGGGCTGCCCCGCGTCTCCGATCTCGAGGCGTTCCACGCCGCGTATCTGCCGGGGCGCGGACCCAACGCCACGCGCCTGGTGCACCCGCAGCAGGGCGAGGAGCAGCAACAGCAAACCCGGTCGGGTGCCGAGGGCGGGCAGCAGCCCGAGGAAGACGGCGGGGAGCGGAACGAGGCGCCGCAGAACGCGGAGAGCGGCAACCAGCAGGACGGCGGCAGGCGCCAGGAGATCGTGGGCTTCGGCGACACCAGCGGGGCCTCGATGCACTCCGCCGGCCGCTCCGAGGAAAGGCGCCGGCAGGACGCCGGCGGCGAAAAGGGCGTGCCTTACCCCGAGTGGGATTACCGCGAGTCGCGCTACAAGCGCCACTGGAGCTGGGTGCAGGAGAAACGGCTGGCCGAATCGAACATCACCGAGACCAACCGCCTGATGAACCAGTACGCGGTTGCGCTGAAGCGGCTGAAGAAGGCGATCCAGGCGCAGAAACCGACGCGGCTCGCGTTGCGGCTGAGGCAGCTCGACGGCGAGGACATGGATCTGAACGCCGTGGTGAGCTACGTCGTCGAGAAGCGGGCGGGGCGCTCGCCCAAGCCCGCAATCTACCGGCGGCGCGAGATGCGCCAGCGCGAGATCGCGGTAACGCTGCTCGCCGACATGTCCACTTCCATCATGCAGCACCTGCCGGAGGGCGGGGGCCGCCTGGTGGACCGCGTGCGCGCCGGCGTGCTGCTGTTCGCCGAGAGCATGGAGGAGGTGGGCGACGCCTATTCCATCGCCGGCTTCTGCTCCAAGTACCGCGACAACGTGAGCTACTACACCATCAAGGATTTCGCCGAGCCGCTCTCGCAGGACATCCGCAGCCAGATCGGCGGCATGTCGGGCCGGCTCGCGACCCGCATGGGCGCGGCAATCCGGCACGCAACCGCCCGCTTCGAGGGGGTGGAAAGCCGGCGGCGGCTGCTGCTCATCCTCTCCGACGGACGCCCCGAGGACTACGACGACGGCGGCGACCGGCGTTACCTGCACGAGGACACGCGCATGGCGGTGAAGGAGGCGGTGTCGAAGGGCGTGCATCCCTTCTGCATCACCGTGGACACCATGGCGAACCAGTACCTGCCGCAGATCTTCGGGCGCGGGCACTACCTCGTGCTCGACCACATCAATTCGCTGCCGAAGAAGCTGCCGGAGATCTATTTCCGCCTGCGGCGGTGACGGGAGAGGACGTCAGTACATAAATGGGGCCGGGTCCCCATTTCCCAAAAAAGTGGACCCGGCCCCATTTACGTGGTGGAATATCTCGAGCGCCCGTGACGTTTGCTTGGGCGGCTGCCCGGCGATGTCATAGCGGGCGCTTTCTTTCCCCGCCATCCACATGAAGGGAGGAGTCATGTCCGCACCAAGAGTGATTACGCAGATCCTGGGCGCCCTGGCGCTCGCGCTGTTCGCCGCCATCGCCTGGGCGCAGCAGGCGAGCTACGGCCCGCCCATTGACGTCGAGACCGCCCGGAAAATTGCCGCCGCGGCGGTGGCGGAAGCCAAGGCCAACAAGTGGAAAGTCGCGGTTGCCATCGTGGACACGCATGGGTCCCTGGTGTTCTTCGAGCGCATTGACGACACCCAGGTCGCAAGCCTGACGATCGCGCTCGACAAGGCGCGCGCTGCAGCCACGTACCGGCGCCCGACCCGCGTGTGGGAGGATGCGATGGCAAAGGGCCGCACCGCGGTCATGACCCTGTCCGGCGTCGTGGCCTCTCCCGGGGGCATTCCCATCGTGAGCGGCGGCAAAGTGATCGGCGCCATCGGCGTGAGCGGCGCCACGGGCGACCAGGACGAGCAGAGCGCCAAGGCTGGCGTCGCCGCCATGTAAACATCGCGGCGCGCAGAAATGAAAATGGGGCCCGATGGCCCCATTTTCGTGCTGGCAGGCCAATACCGTCTCCGCTACTGGCAAGGTCCTCACCGAAAGCTTTGCCTACGACAAACTGAAATCAAAAAAGGGTGCGTCCCCTTTTTCGTCCTCTCGTCCCCTTTTTCGTCCGGGGTACTTTCAACTCAGTCGAGCAGAAACTTCAGCCGTTCGTCGACTCTTGGCGGTTCGATCCCTAATCTTGTTTCTCTCCGCGCCTCTGCGGTTCAATTATCGTTTTTGCTTTTCTTCGGTGTCCTCCGTGTCTTCTGTGGTTCCGCTTCTTGACTATTGAAACGGCTGATATTCAGATGCCCTGGAACAGGTAGAGGATGAGGGCGATGCCCAGGATAGCCACGGCGATGTTGGTGAGGACCCCGAGATTCACGCGATAGCCCTGCGGAATCTCGACGGGCTTGAGGGTGGCGAGCAGCGCTCGGTACTGGAGCACCGCGATCACCGAAACGGCGGAGCCGATGAGAATGAAGGCAATGCCGATCCACAGCGAGATGCGCCCGGACAGCGCCGGGGTTTCGTCCGGCAGCATCAGCAGGCGCACGAACAGGCCGAAGCGCTCGATCACGAAGCCGAACGCCATGAGGGCGAGGGCGGTGCGGTTCCACGCGAGCAGCGTGCGCTCCGCGGCGAAGAATACCCGTGGATCGTTCAGGTCGGACATCACAAAATCCTGACGCGCCGGCCCTTGAAGATCACCGGCCTGGCCGGCACGCCGGTGGGCGATCCGCCCGCGGGCTCGCCGCTCGTATCGGTCCGCGGCCGGCGCAGCGGGTCGAGGCAGCGGTTCTTGACGATGCTCGTCATCATGAACGGTCCAGGTTCAAGGTTCAGGGTTCA
>DAIDBG010000240.1 GCA_027310225.1 bacterium
CCTCGGAATCGAGGCTGCGCTCGCCCGGCCAACCGAGCGCGGCAAGCAGGGACTGGAACGTCGCGCTCCACGCGCTCGGCGGCTGCCGGAGCCGGCGCGCGCGCTGCGCAGCCTGCGTCCAGCGCTCCAGGCGCGCGGCAAGGAGCGGCGTGCCCGGGAGCCCGCGCGGTTTCGACTTCGCCTCGCTCACGAGCGCCGCGGCGCTGAGGGAGATCGCGCCGCGCCGTCGCAGCCTCGCGTCGAGCAGGGCGCGCGCGGCGGCCTCCGTCTCGCCCCCGCCGATGAAGGGGCTCAGCACGAGGCCCCCGGCGGCGGCGAGCGGGAATTCGCCGCGCGCGCAGGTGAGCACGAGCAACGCCGCGTGCACCAGTGGATAGTCCGCGAGCGGCCGCCCGAGCGAGATGTTGTAAGGGCGCGGGCGCTCGCGAGATGCTCCCATCACGCGCCCGGGCTCGAGCGCGTCGTCGAAAACGCGCTGCACCTGCGCCCGCCGCGCCGACAGGTCGGGAACGACGACGCCGATGCGGGCCGCCGGCGGCGCCGCAAGGATTTCCCGGGCCTGCGCCGCGACGGCGCGGAACTCGGTTTCCGCATCCGGATAGGCGGCGCGGGTCGCACTGCCCTGACTTTCCGGCGGCCGCAGTTCCTCGACCTCCCATCCCGCGGCGGCGAGCGCCTCCAGGAGCGAGCGCGATTGCGGCGCGAGTTCGTCAAAAGCATAGAAGACCAGCCGCCGCATGCCGGGCCGCCTTGCGTCCTTCGCGATCGCCGCGACCGCGTCGGGAAGGAGGGCGGCGTCGATCAGCCCGCGTGCGGCGAGCTGGGCGCGGTAGCGCGCGGACCAGCCGGCGAACGCCGCGCTGTCCTCATCGAGTCCCGGGCGCCGCGGCAGCTCGAGCCGGAACGCCTGGACGAGGCCCCACGCCTCGCGCGCGGCGCGCGCCGCGGCGGGCAAATTGAGCAGCGGGCGCGCCTCGCGCGCGGCGGCGATGATGCTCTCCCAGAGCGCGATCTCCTGCTCGCCGGAGAGCAGCGTTGCGCCCGCCCGCAGGCGCGTGGCCTCGGCCCACGTGCGCTCGAGAAATGCGTTGAGAGACAGGCACTCGGCGCTGGGCCACGCCCGTCGGCCGGATGCGGCTTGCGCGAGATCGAATTCGCGCTGGAGATGCGAGGCGAGCCTGCGGTTGGGAGTGACGACCACGCACCCGGCTGCGATCCGCTGCGCGAGGTCGGGGCGCATCGCTTGGCTTTCAGCGGTCAGCCATCAGCTACGGCCGGAAGGCGGGTTTGGCTGGCCGCGCCGGCATCGGTTACTTCTTGAGAAGGTGCTCCTTCTCTTTCACCTTGGCCCATTCGGAGGCGTGGCGCGCGGAGGGCGGAGCAGGTGCCCGCTTGCGGGTGCGACCCCGGAGCGCGCCCCGACGCGGATTCGATGACGCCGGCTATTTCTCAAGAAGATGCTCCTTCTCTTTGACCTTGGCCCACTCGGAGGCGTAGCGCGTGGAAGGTTGAGCAGGGGCCCCAAACTTGTTTGGGGATGCGACCCTGGAACGCGCTGATGCCGACGTCCAACTACGCCTGCGATCACTTTTCGAGCAAATGTTCCTTTTCCTTCACTTTAGCCCACTCGTCGGCATCCGGCGGAGCCGGTTTCTTCTCGATAATCGCGGGCCAGGCCTTCGCCAGCTCTGCATTCTTCTGGGTCCAGTGCTTCTGGTTGTCGGGAACGTCGTCTTCGGCGAAGATCGCCTCGACCGGGCATTCCGCAACGCACAGGGTGCAGTCTATGCATTCGTCGGGCTCGATCACGAGCATGTTCGGCCCTTCGCGGAAGCAATCCACCGGGCATACATCAACGCAATCGGTGTACTTGCACTTGATGCACGACTCGGTCACAACGTAAGTCATAGTATTCCTTCGAGATTTCGCTGAGCTTGAAGTCCGCGTAACAGCCCATATTTTAGCAGATGCGATGGGTGCCGGCGGCGGGGGTGCCTGATCCCGCCCCTTTGCAAAGCAGGGGAATTTTGGTTAGCATTAGCCGTCACGTCCCGCTGCCACGCGTTTCCTGTGGCAACTTCCTGTTGATTCCCGAAGGTATATTTGCATGAGTGAACACATTCATTACGTGACCGATGAGACGTTCGAGCCCGAGGTCCTGCAGTCCTCGACCCCGGTGCTGGTGGACTACTGGGCCGAGTGGTGCGGCCCGTGCAAGATGATCGCGCCGATACTGGACGAGGTGGCGAAGGAGTACTCGGGCCGCCTCAAGGTCGCGAAACTGAACATCGACGAGAACCAGGCGACGCCGCCCAGGTACGGCATCCGCGGCATCCCCACCCTGATGCTGTTCAAGAACGGCTCGGTCGAGGCGACCAAGGTCGGCGCCCTGTCCAAATCACAACTGACGGCTTTTATTGACAGCCACATCTAAAGCTCCTAACCTTCCCTGCAAGCGTCCGGGCGACAGCCGCCCGGCCCCGCAAGACGAGAGCGGTCCGGACGCGGGCACCGCTTCTTCCCCTTCTTTCCCCGGTTCCACCCACAAAGAGTCGCGGTTTATGCATTTATCAGACCTCAAGAACCTCCACGTCGGAGAGCTCCTGGAAATGGCCGTCAAGAACGAAGTGGACGGCGCCAACCGCATGCGCAAGCAGGAGCTGATTTTCGCGCTGCTCAAGAACCAGGCGAAGAAAGGCGAGAGCATCTACGGCGGCGGCACGCTTGAAGTGCTGCCCGACGGCTTCGGCTTCCTGCGCTCGCCCGACACCTCGTATCTCGCGGGCACCGACGATATCTACGTCTCGCCCTCGCAGATCCGCCGCTTCAACCTGCACACCGGCGACACTATCGAGGGCGAGATCCGCACGCCCAAGGACGGCGAGCGCTACTTCGCGCTGGTCAAGGTGGACAAGGTCAACGAGGAGCCGCCCGAGAACTCGAAGCACAAGATCATGTTCGAGAATCTCACGCCCTACCATCCGACCGAGCTCCTCAAGCTCGAGCGCGACATCAAGGCCGAGGAGAACATCACCGGACGCATCATCGACATCATCGCCCCGATCGGGAAAGGCCAGCGCGGACTGAGCGTGTCGCCGCCCAAGGCCGGCAAGACGGTGCTCATGCAGCACATCGCGCACGCCATCACCGCCAACCACCCCGCGGTGGTGCTGATCGTGCTGCTGATCGACGAGCGGCCCGAGGAAGTGACCGAGATGATCCGGTCGGTGAAGGGCGAAGTCGTGTCCTCGACTTTCGACGAGCCCGCGTCGCGCCACGTGCAGGTCGCCGAGATGGTGATCGAGAAGGCGAAGCGGCTGGTCGAGCACAAAAAGGACGTGGTGATCCTGCTCGATTCGATCACGCGCCTCGCGAGCGCCTACAATACCGTGGTGCCCGCTTCCGGCAAGGTGCTGACCGGCGGCGTGGACGCGAACGCGCTGCAGCGGCCGAAGCGATTCTTCGGCGCCGCGCGCAACGTCGAGGAAGGCGGGTCGCTCACCATCCTCGCCACCGCGCTGATTGACACCGGCAGCCGGATGGACGACGTGATCTACGAGGAGTTCAAGGGCACCGGCAACATGGAGATTCACCTCGACCGGCGCATGTACGAGAAGCGCATCTTCCCGGCGATCAACGTCAACCGCTCCGGCACGCGCCGCGAGGAGCTGCTCATCAAGCAGGACGTGCTGCAGAAGATCTGGGTGCTGCGCAAGCTCCTCTACCCGATGGACGAGCTCGAAGCGACCGAGTTTCTGCTGGACAAGATCAGGGCGACAAAGGGCAATGCGGACTTTTTCGACTCCATGCGTCGAGGCTGATGTGGAAGCCGCGCGCTCTTTTTCCCCATTAACGACAGCCGCGAAATGAAACACTGGGGGCGCGCCGCCGCGGCGGCCGTCCTGTTCGCGATCGCCGGCTGCGCTTCCACGCCGCAGGCCTCCCTCGAGCGCGATGCCGAGGCGAAACAGTTCGCGACGCAGCCCCGTGCCGCCACCCTCTATGTCTTCCGCAGCGACTTCCCCGGTGGCACGGAAGCACCGGATTCGGTGCTGTACGTGAACGACCGGCTGATCGGCGCGACGCTGCCCGGGACCTACTTCCGCGTGGACGTGCGCCCGGGCACGTACGTGCTCCGCGGCATCGGCCATGACCTCGGCAGCCTGAAGCTCGATACCCGCTCCGGGGAACTCTACTTCGTCTCGCTCAACGTGATCGGGGGCCATTCGTACTTCCGGACGGTCCCCGCCGAAACCGGCCGGCGCGAACTCGAGCGCTGCTGCGTGCTGCTGGAGAACTGGGCGCCGGGCCAACGACCATTGCTGCGCTGACGCGCAGCAACATCAATGTTGAATTCAGTTGAACGGTTTTCCGACCGGACGCCCGTGACAGGTCGGGACAGCGCGCTACACGCGAAGCGTGGGGTCATCCTTCATCCCTCATCCGCGACCTCAGAAGTCGCCTCGGCAAGCACTATGCAACGTCGCTTCGGTCGCCTGCCCGCCTCCGGGGTCGCATCCCCGGAACCCGGGGCCCCTGCTCCTCCCTCCGGCGTGCTACATCATGATGCGTCCGCCGTTCACGTCGAGCGTCACGCCGTTGATGTAGGCCGCCGCGTCGGAGGCGAGGAACAGCATGGCTTGCGCGTGATCTTCCGGCTCAGCGAGGCGGCGCAACGGCACCAGGGAGGCGATGCGCTCGATGTCGGCTTCCGTGCGCAGTGCCGCCACGCGCGGGGTGAGCGTCGTGATCGGGGCGATCGCGTTCGAGGTGATGCCGTCGGGCCCGAGCTGCTGCGCAAGAAAGCGCGTGAGCTGGATCACGCCCGCCTTGGCCGAGCCGTAGGCCGGCGAGGACGCGACCGTCACCTGGCGCCCGGTGATGGAGGAGACGTTGATGATACGCCCGGCCTTCGAGCGCTTCAAGTGCGGAATCGCCGCGCGCGAGACCAGGAACACGCTGCGCAGGTTGAGCGCGATGGTGCGGTCCCATTCCTCGATTGGCATGTCCTCCACGGTGGCGAGCCGCCCGTAGCCGCCGGCGCAGTTGATCAGGACGTCGAGACCGCCGAATTCGGCGGCGACGGCGGCGACGGCGCGTTCCACCGAGGTCTCATCGGTCACGTCGACGTGGATCGCCACCGCGCGGGCCTTGTCCCCGGCGATAGCGTCGGCAACTTTCTTCGCGCCGGCGCCGTCGATATCGAGCAGCGCGACGTGCGTGCCCTGCTGCGCGAAGGCGCGCGCCGTGGCCGCGCCGATGCCCTGCGCGGCGCCGGTGATCACCGCGACGCGGCCCGCAAGCTCAGGATAATTAGCCATATTCGATGCGTATAATTCAACGAAACACCTGTGGCGTCAAACCACGAACGCCGCCGATTTCAATTCTGCAGTGTGAACGCGCGCACTGGGGACGGCCTGTTGCCTGTGCCAGGGTGTAGCACAAGCGTGAATGGTGATGCGTGACCCGATTGAGGAAGAAGCGAAAGCGGGCAAATAAGCCCCTGGGCGTCGGGCTGGCGGCGGCGCCGCAGGTGCTTGAGAGCGGCATGCCGCGCGCGCTGGGCGTGCGGCTCGTGTCGCTCACGAAGAAGAGGGTCGTCGCCGAGATGCGGGTGAAGCCGATGCACATCAACCGCTCGGGCCGCGTCAACGGCGGCGCCATCATGGCGTTCGCGGACGTAATGGGGGCGGCCGGAACCGTCGCGAACCTGCCGGCGGGCCACCGCACCGGCACACTCGAGTCGAAAACCAACTTCTTCAGGGCCGCCGCGGGGCCCGTGCTCAAGGCGGTGTCGGTCCCGCTGCACATCGGCCGCACCACCATGGTGTGGCAGACCACGGTGCGCAACGCCGATGGCGGCACGGTGGCGGTCGTGACGCAAACGCAGATCGTCATCCCAACGAAATCCTAGGCCGCCACACTCTTTTATGCTCAGGGACGAGCGGCTCACGCGCAGCCAATTGACACAGGTGGTAGGGTCCGGATTTCGTTATATCTGGGAACCATTGAAAAGCTTGTACACTAAACGGCGGGCGGGCGATGTGAGTTGCTTGACCATGGCGCTAATCGCACGCCGTTTAAAGGAGGAGCCATGGCGAAGAGCAAGACAGCGGTGCGGATGAAGAAGGTGCCGCGCAACAAGCTCAAGCAGAACGTCACGCTGAAGACCATCGAGGCGATGGCGAAGCGCTGCAAGAACTGGGGCAAGTGGGGCCCCCACGACGAGCTCGGCACGCTCAACTACGTGACGCCGCGGGACATCGTGAGCGCGGCCCGTCTCGTGAGGAAGGGCAGAGCGTTCGCGCTCGGGCTCGATTTCAACGCCAACGGCCCGCAGCGCACCGGCTGGGGCGGGCGCTTCAATCCCATCCACACCATGCTCGCGACCGGCACCGACGCGGTCGCCGGCCGGCAGGACGCGGGCGGCATACGCTACGCCGACGACATGGTGTCCATGCCGCTACAATGCGGCACGCAGTGGGACGCGCTCGGCCACATCTTCTACGGCGAGAAGATGTGGAACGGCTACGACGCGCGGCTGGTGGATTCCACCGGCGCGAAGAAGAACGGCATCCACAAGACGCGCGACCGCATGATCGGCCGCGGCGTGCTGCTCGACATCCCGCGCTGGAAGGGCGGCGACTATCTCGAGGACGGCTACGGCGTGGGCAACGACGACCTCGACGGCTGCGCGCGGGCGCAGGGCGTCGCGATCCGGCGCGGCGACTTCGTGATCGTGCGCACCGGCCAGATGGAGCATTGCCTGGCCGAGGGCGACTGGGGAGCCTATGCGGCGGGCGATGCGCCCGGGCTGCGCTTCGAGACCTGCGAGTGGATCTTCAGGAAGCAGATCGCGGCGATCTGCTTCGACACCTGGGGCTGCGAGGTGCGCCCGAACGAGAGCAAGGAGGCGTTCCAGCCGTGGCACTGGGTGGTGATCCCGATGATCGGCGTCACGATGGGCGAGATCTTCTACCTCAAGGACCTCGCCGACGACTGCCGGAGGGACAAGGTCTATGAGTTCCTGTTCTGCGGGCCGCCGCTGCCGATCACGGGGGCCGTCGGATCTCCGATCAATCCCCAGGCAATCAAGTGACCGGGGGCGGTCACTTGATAAGGATGACGGATGAACGTGGAAGGGTGAGCCGGGATTTCGAAGAACGTGCCTGCGCACGTTCGAGCCGGCGAACGCCCGACGCGATGCAGCGCGGCGGGCCGGGGTCACTGACCACCTTCGCGCTTCGCGCGACTGCAAGCATGTCCCGACCTTTCGTTGCCTTCGGTCGGAAAGACGTCTCCGGTCCACCGACCGGACGTGAGTGAAAGGGAGGGACAATGGGAAATCACGCGCAGCGTGGGGTCATCCTTCATCCCTCATCCTTCATCCTTGGTTGGACTTAACGAGGAGCGACAAGTATGGCTGCGCCTGCCAAGAAAGTAATCATCACCTGCGCGGTGACCGGTTCGATCCACACGCCGACGATGACGCCGCACCTGCCGATCACGCCCAAGCAGATCGCCGACGAATCCATCGCGGCGGCGAAGGCCGGCGCGGCGATCATTCACCTGCACGCGCGCGATCCCAGGGACGGGCGCCCGACGCCCGATCCCAGGGTGTTCATGGAGTTCCTGCCGGCGATCAAGGACGCGACCGACGCGGTGATCAACATCACTACCGGCGGCGGCCACAACATGACGGTGCAGGAACGCCTCGCCGCGCCGCTGCAGTGCAAGCCCGAGATGTGCTCCTTCAACATGGGCTCGATGAATTTCGGGCTCTACCCCAATCTCGACAAGTACAAGCAGTTCAAATACGACTGGGAGCCGCAGTACCTCGAGGCAAGCCGCGACTTCATCTTCCGTAACACCTTCAAGGACATGGAGTACACGTTGAAGCACCTGGGCGAGGGCTGCGGCACGAAGTTCGAGTTCGAGTGCTACGACGTGGGGCACCTCTACAACCTCGCGCACCTGCTCGAGCGCAAGCTGGTCAAGCCGCCGCTCTTCGTGCAGACGATCTTCGGCATCCTCGGCGGCATCGGCCCCGATCCCGATAACCTGATGCACATGCGCGGGATCGCCAACAAGCTCTTCGGCGACGACTACGAGTGGTCGGTGCTGGCGGCGGGGCGCCACCAGATGGCGCTCACCACGATGGCCGGCATCTGCGGCGGCAACGTGCGCGTGGGGCTGGAGGACAGCATCTACGTCGGCAAGGGCAAGCTCGCGACCAGCAACGCCGAGCAGGTCGCCAAGATCCGCCGCATCCTCGAGGAGCTTTCCCTGGAGATCGCCACGCCCGCCGAGGCGCGCCAGCGGCTGGCGCTGAAGGGGATGGAGAAGGTGGATTTTTGAAGGATGAAGGATGAAGTCCGTTCCAACCAGGCATCATAGATTCTGATCCATCCGCTCAAACGCCGGACACGTGAAGCACAGGTTGGAACGGACTTCATCCTTCACCGCAATTCACGCGCAGCTTGCAAAGAGCGCGTAAATTGCGGATAATGCGCGCCTTTCTCTCGGAGAACATCGGGTAACCACCCTCACCCCTTCCCCCTCTCCCTGAGGGCGAGGGGAAGAGTACAGCGCGGCACCGGTTGAATTCCGGCACCGCACCGTGAGTATCGAGGCCTTATGAAACCGAAGATCCATCCTCAATACAACACCATTACGGTCACCTGCAGCTGCGGGAACTCGTGGGAGACGCGCTCGACGCTCAGCCGTGATCTCCACGTTGAGGTGTGCTCGCAGTGCCACCCCTTCTACACCGGCAAGCAGAAGATCGTGGACACCGCCGGCCGCGTCGAGAAGTTCCGGCAGAAGTACGCGCGCAAAGGCGCGACCAAGGCCGCGGAGAAGTCCACCGCGCCCTGATCGCGCCTTACGGATCAGGAAAAAGAGCGGCCGCGGCTGCCCTTTTTGCTCCCCGTCTCTCAGTTCACGCCGGCCCCGGCGAGCGCGAACACCCCGAGCGCAGCAAACAGCGCAGCCGCGCCGATGCGCACCGCACGCAGCGGAATGCGGTGCGCCAGCGCATCGCCCAGCAGCACGACCGGAACGTTGGCGATCATCATCCCCAGGGTCGTTCCGAGGACAACGGCGGCGAGCGCCTGATACTGCGCGGCGAGCACCACGGTCGCGATCTGTGTCTTGTCGCCGATTTCCGCCAGAAAAAACATCACGAAGGACACCACGAGCACGCCGTAGCGTCCGGTTTGCGCCACCTGCCCTTCGAAACGGTCGGGCTTGAGCGTCCACGCCGCGATCGCCAGCAGCGACGATCCCAGCGCCCAGCGCAGCGTCTGCGCCCCCAGCTGGAGGCGCACCCATTCCCCGACGAGCCCGGCGAGCGCGTGATTGGCGAGGGTGGCGAGCAGGATGCCTATGATGATCGGCACCGGTCTGCGGAAGCGCGAGGCGAGCAGCAGGGAAAGGAGCTGGGTCTTGTCGCCGACCTCGGCGAGCGCAACAACGCCGGTGGAAACCAGGAACGAGGTAGCCATGTGGAAGCCTGCGGGGGTCGGGTGGCGGTTGAACCGATGACACCGATGTTCTCCACCCAACCCATGAGCGGAACACCGGTGCCAAAGGTCTCGCCAGGCCGGTCAGGCTGAGCGCGCCATGGCCTGAGCCAAGCATGTTGACGCGCTTTCCTCCGGGGAAGGAGGACGGCTACTCCCCAATGACGCTGCGAATTCTAGCACGGCGCGCGCGGCGGGCGTGGGCACGCCGGCGCCTTGGCTGCGCGTGCAAGCCTCGTGAGCTTCCGCTCGCTGCGGGCATAGCTGAATACCACTTCGGCTTTCCGCCGCTCACAGACCGGTCATTCGCTCCAGCCTTTCCGGGTAGCGAGCCCCTTCCACCTTGATCCTTGCGGAAGCGCTTTCGATCTCGCGGAGATCGTCGGATGTCAGCTCGACGGCAGCTGCCCCGATGTTCTCTTCCAAGCGCTGCAGCTTCGTGGTGCCCGGGATTGGAACGATCCATGGCTTCTGCGCAAGCAGCCAGGCAAGCGCTATCTGAGCGGGCGTCGCCTTCTTCCGTTCTGCAATCTTGCGAAGCAGATCCACCAGGGCCTGATTTGCTTTCCGAGCCTCCGGCGCAAAGCGAGGGAGGGTGTTGCGGAAATCGGAGCGGTCGAACGCAGTCTTTTCGTTGATCTTTCCCGTGAGGAAGCCCTTGCCGAGAGGGCTATAGGGAACAAAGCCGATTCCGAGTTCCTCGAGCGTGGGCAGCACTTCCGCTTCAGGGCCTCTCGTCCACAGCGAGTACTCGCTCTGGACGGCAGTGACCGGCTGAACGGAGTGAGCGCGACGGATCGTCTGTGCTCCGGCTTCGGAAAGGCCGAAGTGCTTGACCTTGCCTTCCTGAATCAGGTCCTTCACCGCGCCCGCCACGTCTTCGATCGGCACGTCCGGGTCAACGCGGTGTTGATAGAACAGATCGATGGCATCGATCTTGAGCCGCTTAAGTGAGCCCTCGACGACCCGCTTGATGTGCTCTGGCCGACTATTCAGGCCCGGCGAACCCTGCATCCCTCTGGGATCGAACTTGGGATCGAGGTTGAACCCGAACTTCGTGGCGATCACCACTTGCTTACGGAACGGAGAGAGGGCTTCGCCCACGAGTTCTTCGTTCGTGAACGGGCCGTACACTTCGGCGGTGTCGAAGAACGTGATGCCGCGTTCAACGGCTGACCGGAGAAGAGCGATCATCTCCTGCTTGTCTGCGGGCGGACCGTAGGAAAAGCTC
>DAIDBG010000241.1 GCA_027310225.1 bacterium
CCTCAAGGCCTACCGCGAAGGGGAACTCGCGATTGCGCCGCACGCAGCGCTCGCCACCATGCGCTGCCTGCGCCTGCTGGGCTGCATGATGCTCGACTACTACCGCGTTTACCGGCAGACGCCGGGGACGATGTGGCGCGCATTGCACGAGCTTTATTCGTTCGCGGAGAGCCACGGCTTCGCGCGTATACGCGTGCCGGACAGCTTCGCGCAGCGCGATCCGGATTCAAGCTGCGCCGAAAGCTACCTTCAGGTGCTGCTCGTCCATCTCGCCAACCCGTTCTCGCTGTCGGTGCGGCAGATGGGATTTGTCGCGCGCTGGCTGGAGCGCTGGGCCACGCTGGTCGGCCTCGCCCCGCAGCCGCTGCCCACCAGCCCGATTCCCTCGCTCGCGATTGACCTCGGCGGCTCCCGGGGCGTGGTGTTCGGCGGCGAAGTCGAGCCGCAGCCGCAGGTGCGCTATCTCGACCTCGAGCAGCTGTCGAAAACGCTGCGCCAGACCATCAATCTGCTCAAGCAGGGCCAGACTCCGGGCCAACTGGGCCTCGGCGAGGACGCACGCCAGCCGGGCTGCGAGAATCTCCTCATGCTGCTCTATGTCCAGTGGTGCCGGGCCGGGACGGCGCGGACGGAGGACCGTTCGGAGAACGAGGAGCCGGCCGAAGTGTGCTTCGGCCTGCCGGCCGCGCACTTGCACGTGAGCGGCGGCCGCGGTTTCCGGCAGCCGGGCGAGCTGACCGCGCGCGAGAAGCTGGACCTGGACACCTACGGCTTCGTCGCGCGCGTCCAGCACGAAGCCGGGGGAAAAGAGGAGGATCTCGCACTTGATCCGTGGCAGGTCCTCAACCACAGCGCGTCCGGTTTCCTGTGCATGCAGCGCGAGCCTGAAGGCAAGGCGCGCATCAGCCACAACCAGCTGCTCGCCGTACGCCGCACGGGCGGGCGTGCTTTCCACGCCGGAATGGTGCAGTGGCTGAAAATGGAGGAAGCCGGCGAGCTTTACTGCGGCGTGCGGCTGTTCCCGGGAACGCCGCAGGCGATCTCGGTGCGGCCATCCAACTTCAACCCGGTCGGCAGCAGCCGCTACGAGCGCGCGCTGTTGCTGCCCGAAGTGCCTGCGCCGGCCACGCCGGCCACCTTGATCCTGCCCGCCGGCTGGTTCCAGAGCGGCCGCTTCGTGGAGGTGTTCTCCGACCGCAAGCAGGTGGCGAAACTGCTCAACCTGCTGGAAAAGGGCAGCGACTTCGACCGCGGAACCATCGTGGTTGTCTGACGGCCACAACGGCTGATACAGGCCTTTTCGCCCCGCCTTGTCGGAAGTCGGCGGGCGATTTTGCCTGAGGAGTTGGTCGGGACAAAGTCCGACCAACTCCTAGGCGCTGCGGGCGACCGGCTCGCGGGCGCCGGGAGCAAGCAGCCGCTCGACCGGAAACACCGCGCTGAAGACGCTGCCGCGCCCCGGCTCGCTTGCGATCTCGAGCCGCGCCCGGTGGCGGCTGAGCACGTGCTTGACGATTGCCAGCCCCAGCCCCGTGCCGCCGGTCTCGCGTGACCGGCCGCGGTCCACGCGGTAGAAGCGTTCGGTGAGGCGCGGGAGGTGCTGGGGCGCGATGCCGATGCCGGTATCGCGCACGCTGAAAACCACAGCGTTGCCACGCACCTGCCAGCCGATCGTCACTTCTCCCCCGTCGGGCGTGTAGCGCACGGCGTTGCTGATCAGGTTGCTGAACGCGCTCCTCAGCTCCTCCTCGCTCGCCATCAGCCAGGCATCGCTCGCCAGATCGAGCGCGAGCCGGTGCCGTCCCGCGGAGAGAGCAAGCGCGTCGTGATGCAGCACCCGCAGCAGATCCGGCATGTTGACCGGTTCCTCCCGCAGCGGGTTGTGCGAGCTCTCGAGCCTCGACAGCGTGAGCAGGTCCTCGACCAGGCGCTGCATGCGCCGCGCCTGGTCCATCATCAGCGGCAGCGAGCGCCGCAGCAGATCGCTGTCGGAAGCCTTCAGGTCCGAGATCGTCTCCAGGAAGCCGCAGAGGACGGTGAGCGGGGTGCGCAGCTCGTGCGAGACGTTGGCGATGAAGTCGCGGCGCATTGTTTCCACGCGCTCGAGATCGGTGATGTCGCGGCTGATCAGGAGCTTCTGCCGGTCGCCGTACGGCACGAGATGGACCGACAGTATGAGCTCGGCGCCGCGCGACTGCCTGAGCACCAGCGGCTCCCCGTAGTTCTGCGCCCGGAGATACTCCGCGAATTGCGGCTGACGCGCGAGGTAGGTGATGCTCTGGCCGGTATCGTGCCGGCGATCGAGCCCGAAGTGCTCCTCCGCCTTGGGATTGCACCACTCGATATGGTCGCCGGCGTCCAGGATCACCACGCCGTCGGGCATGGCTGCACCGGCCTGCTGAAAATCCTTGAGCGTGGCGGTCAGGCGGGACTCGATCTGGCGCTGCCGCCGCAGCATGCGGTAGATCTCGGCGAACACCCGGTCCCATACGCCCCATCCCGCGGGCACCGACTCGGGATCCGGGTCTTTCAGCCAGCGTCGCAGCGATGCGACGTGATGGATGTGCACGGTGGCGATCGCGAGCAGCCCCGCCGCGAACACCGCCATGGCGGCGGTCGGTCCCGCAATCGGCCATGTCACGAGGCCGGCCAGCGCCAGGCCGAGGAGAACGAGGAGAAATCTTCTCCAGGTGCTGTTCACGCGCCTCACACCCCACACCAGGGTGCAGATTGTCTCACGCCCCGCAAGGTCCCGGGAAAATTCAGGTTCCCGCGGAAAACCGGTAGCCGGCGCTGCGCACCGTCTGGACCAGGCGATCATGGCGGGTCGGCTCGAGCGCCTTGCGCAGCCGGCGGATATGCACGTCCACGGTGCGTTCTTCCACGAACACGTGATCGCCCCAGATGTGGTCGAGCAGCTGCGCGCGCGAGTACACGCGCTCGGAGTGGGTCATCAGGAAATGCAGCAGCCGGAACTCGGTGGGCCCGAGCGCGAGCGGCGTGCCGTTGCCGGTGACGCGGTGGCCGGCCGGGTCGAGCTTCAGGCCCGCCACCTCCACTGCGTCGTCGGTTGCCTGCGGGGCGCGCCGGCGCAGCACCGCCTTCACCCGCGCATTGAGCTCGCGCGGCGAAAACGGCTTGATGAGGTAGTCGTCGGCGCCGGTTTCCAGCCCGGCAAGCTTGTCCTGCTCCCCGGCGCGCGCGGTGAGCATGATGAGCGGCACGCCCTGGGTGCGCTTGTCGGCCCGCAACCGCCGCGCGAACTCGATGCCGCTCATGCCGGGCAACATCCAGTCGAGCACCACGAGATCGGGCAGCTCGGCGCGCACCATTTCCAGCGCCTGCTCCGCGCTCTCCGCCCGCAGCGCCTGATGCCCGGCGAGCTCGAGGTTGCAGGAAATGAGCTCCTGGATCGCCGGTTCGTCCTCGACCACCAGTATGGTTGCCGCCATCTGCCGCTCCCGTGAACTTGGCCCGTGGCCATATTATGAAAGAAACATTGCGCTCGTGTTACCGTCCGGCGCCGGCGGAAAACCCCTTTGAGTTTCAGAGCCTTCGTTTCGGGCGGTGCCGGTTATCGGTTATGATGGGCGCCTCCGGAGGGCGCCCATGGCGGGACTCAGCAGGAACGTGCCGCAGCCGACCGAGCTCAAGCTGCACCAGAAATCGCGTGTGCTCGAAATCTCCTTCGCCGACGGCAGGACGGTCAGGCTGCCGTGCGAGTTCCTGCGCGTGTATTCGCCCTCCGCCGAAGTGCGCGGCCACGGGCCCGGCCAGGAAGTGCTGCAGACCGGCAAGAAAAACGTCGAGATCACCAAGATCGAGCCGGTCGGCAGCTATGCCGTGCAGCTCACCTTCTCCGACGGCCACGACACCGGCATCTATTCCTGGGATCTGCTCTACGATTACGGCGTGCGCCAGGAGGAGATGTGGCGGCACTATCTCAAGCGCATGGAGGCAGCGGGTGCGAGCAGAGAACCCGTAAGCGGTAAGCGGTAAGCGGAAAAGATCGTAACGGCTTGCCGCTCACCGTTCACCGCTTACCCTTCACCGTTTACCGTTCGCCGCTCACCGATGCCAAAGACCACCGATTTCGGCTACCGGACCGTTCCCGAGGAGGAAAAGCAGCGGCGCGTCGCCGGGGTGTTCGACTCGGTCGCCGCACGCTACGACCTCATGAACGATCTCATGTCGTTCGGGCTGCACCGGCTGTGGAAGCGCTTCGCCGTCGCGCAGAGCCTCGTCGGGCCGGGCGCGCGCGTGCTCGACGTCGCCGGCGGGACGGGCGACCTCGCGCGGCTCTACGCGCAGCGCGTGGGCGCGCAGGGCGAAGTCGTGCTGACCGACATCAACGGCGCGATGCTCGAGCTGGGGCGCGACCGCCTGCTCGACGCGGGCCTCGTCATCCCGGCCGTGCGGTGCGATGCCGAAAGGCTGCCCTTCGGCCCGGAGCGCTTCGACTGTGTGAGCGTCGCCTTCGGGCTGCGCAACATGACGCACAAGGAAGCCGCGCTGGTCGAAATGCGGCGCGTGCTGAAACCGGGAGGCAGGCTCCTGGTGCTGGAGTTCTCCAGGGTGTGGCAACCCCTCAAGCCCCTCTATGACGCGTACTCGTTCGGAGTGCTGCCACGCCTGGGCAAGGCGGTGACGGAAGACGCCGAAGCCTATCGTTATCTCGCCGAGTCCATCCGCAGGCACCCCGACCAGGAAAGCCTCAAGCAGATGATGGAACGGGCCGGCCTCGAGCGGGTCGAATATTTCAATCTCGCCGCCGGTGTCGTCGCGCTGCACCGGGGATACAAGTACTGACCCCCGACTCCCGGCCAGTACGGGAATACGGGCGCCGTGCCGGGTGTTTGCTTCGGGTGTGGCGCCATTTCGCGAATGGGAGCAGGCCATGAAGCGATCCTTCCTTGTCTCCGCATTGCTGCTGCTCGCCGGATGCACGACCCCGTTATCGCAGACCCCGCCATCCGGCATGGCGGCGCAGCTCCCGGCCCCGGAGATCGGGACGGGCGAGCAGTGGACCTACCGCGTGCGCGACGGTTTCACGGGCTTGGAGCGCCCGAGCGAGCGCTACCGCGTCACCGAGGCGGGCGGCGAGCGCATCGTGGTCGCGGTTTCGCGCGAGGGCGCCAAGGATGAGATTCATGTGTACGACCGCCGGTGGAACTGGCTGAAACGCCCGGCCACGAACCTGCAGGCGTTCGACTACAGCCCCGCCTACCAGGCGTTTGCCTTTCCGCTTGCTCCGGGGCGCACCTGGAAGGCGCGCTTGATGGCGACCGATCCCGCGGACGGACGGCGCTTTCCGCTAACCATTGACGGCACCGTCCTCGGGTGGGAGCGGGTGAAGGTGCCGGCCGGCGAGTTTGACACGCTCAAGGTGAGGCGCGCCGTTTTTTTCGATTATTACGAACAGGCCGTCCGCGGGCGCAGCGAGATCTTCGAGACCGAGTGGTACGCGCCGGCGGTGAAACAAGCCGTCAGACGCGAGGCCAGGTCCCGCTACCTAAGCTATCTCTACGGGGAAAGCCGTGCCCCCTTCCTGCGCGTCAGAGGCGGGGGCAGGGACGACGGCGGCGGCCCGAAGTTCGTGGAGGACGACTGGCTGATCTACGAGCTGGCGAGTTACACGGTGCGCTGATCGCGGGGCGCGCCGCGCGCGGCCCTTGTCCGCAACAACCTGAAAATCCTTGCGCTTCCGGGCGGGGCAGCGGCGCTCGGCGGCCGAAGAGCAGCGTATAATCCCGGTTCTTGCGAAGGAGAAACCATGAAGAAGCTTCTGTCCGTGACGATCGCCCTCATCGCCCTGTCGCTCGTCGCGGTTGATGCCGACGCGCGGCGCCTGGGCGGCGGCAGGAGCATCGGCACCCAGCGCAGCATCACCCAGCAACAGGCCGCGCCGAAGGCGCCGGCCCCACAGCAGCAACCGCAGCAGGCTGCAACCACCACGCCGGCGCAGCAGCCCGCCGGGGCGTCGAAGTGGCTTGGCCCCCTCGCCGGCCTCGCGCTCGGCGCGGGACTCGCCGCGCTGTTTCTCAACAACGGGGGGGCCGGGCTGCTCGCCGGACTGTTGATGGTCGGCCTCATCGCCGCCGCCGCGGTATTCGTGGTGCGCTCTCTGCGCGGTCGCGCAGCGCAGCAACCGCTGCAATACGCGGGGGCGGGCGGCATCGAGCCCTCCTTCACCCCACTGCCGGGCAACGCAGGCATACACTCGGTTGCCGCCACCGCCGGGCGCTGGCCGGCGGGGTTCGATGCCGACGAGTTCGTGCGCCACGCCAGGCGCAACTTCGTGCGCTTGCAGGAGGCGAACGACAGAAAGGACCTCTCGACGATGCGCGACTTCTTGACGCCGGAGGTCTATCGCGAAATCGAGGCCGACATCCGCACCGCGGGCGGCGCGCCGCAGAAAACGGAAGTGCTGACGCTTGACGCCGAGGTGCTCGACGTCTCCACGGAGAGCAACCGCTACGTGGTGAGCGTGCGCTTCTCTGGGCTGATCCGCGAGCGCGCGGACGACGAGGCCGGTCCGTTCAGCGAGATCTGGCATCTTGAGAAGCCGCTCGACGGCGGGGCGGGCTGGCTGGTCTCGGGCATCCAACAAACGTAGTTGCGTGATTGGCGAGTCGCGACTCGAAACCCTGAATCCTGAATCCCGTATCCTGAATCCTGCGGCCGCCGCAGCAATCAACCATCTGCTGCGCGGCGCAAGCTGGGCGCGCGAGGAGTTGCGGCGCTTCGCGGGCAAGACCGCGCGTCTCGAAATCGCGCCGGTGAGCGTCTCGCTCACCGTGCACGAAAGCGGTGAGGTCGCCCATGCCGCGGCTGACGCCGCGCCCGCCGTCACGCTCAAGCTGACCCCGGGCCTCGTGTTGCGCCTCGCCGCGCGCGACGAGGCAGCGTGGCAGGAAGTCGAGGTTGCCGGTGACGGCGATTTCGCGGCCGCGATCCACCGTCTCGCGCAGAACCTGCGCTGGGACGCGGAGGAGGACATGAGCCGCGTCTTCGGCGACATCGCCGCCCACCGCGTGGCAGAAACCGGCCGGGATTTCCGGCGCTGGGGCGAGCGCACCGCGGAACATCTGGGCCGCTCGCTTGCCGAATACTGGACCGAGGAGGACCCTCTTATCGCCGGGGCGCACGACGTGAATGAATTCAACCGCGCCGTGGATGCTCTGCGCGATGACGTTGCGCGTCTCGAAAAACGCCTGGAACATCTTTTCAACCGCCATCAGAACACCTGAAACACCCGCTTTGCCAAATCCAGCGCGTATGGCGCACGATCCCCGGGGTTCTCCTTTCCATTTGTGCATTTGCTTCGACTGCTGAAAATCCTCGCGGTCAGCGTCCGCTTCGGGCTCGACGAGTTCTTCCTCGGCCACGAGCGGGTGCGGGGCCTGCGCGCCTTCATCAACGCGCTCTTCTTCTGGCGCGTGCTGACGGCGCCGCGGGCGGTGCGGTTACGGCAGGCGCTGGAAGCGCTGGGACCGATCTTCGTCAAGTTCGGCCAGGCGCTCTCGACGCGCCGCGACCTGCTGCCGGCCGACATCGCCGACGAGCTCGCCAAGCTGCAGGACCGCGTGCCGCCCTTTCCCGCCGAGCAGGCGATCGCGATCCTTGCGCGCGTTTACGGCAAACCGGTCGAGCAGGTGTTCGACGCGTTCGAGCGCACGCCGGTGGCGAGCGCGTCCGTCGCGCAGGTGCACTTCGCGCGGCTGCCCGACGGGACGGAAGTCGCAATCAAGGTGCTGCGGCCGGGCATCGCCGCGGTGATCGCCAACGACCTCGCGCTGCTCGACGTGGGTGCCTCGCTCGTCGAGGTGCTGTGGGCGGACGGCAAGCGGCTACGCCCGCACGAGGTAGTGGCCGAGTTCGCCAAGCATCTGGAAGTCGAGCTCGACCTGCTGCGCGAGGCCTCCAACGCGAGCCAGCTCCGGCGCAATTTCGAGGGCTCGCCCCTGCTGCTCGTGCCCGAGGTGTACTGGGATTACTGCGCGAGCGAGGTGATGGTGATGCAGCGCATGTACGGCACGCCGGTGTCCCAGGTGGCGGAGCTCCGCGCGCAAGGCATTGACATCCCGCGGCTCGCGCGCGCGGGGGTCGAGATCTTCTTCACCCAGGTGTTCCGCGACGGCTTCTTTCACGCGGACATGCACCCCGGCAACATCTTCGTCGCGCGCGACGGCCGCTACGTCGCGCTCGACTTCGGCATCATGGGCACGCTCACCGAGATTGACAAGAATTATCTCGCCCAAAACTTCCCCGCC
>DAIDBG010000268.1 GCA_027310225.1 bacterium
ATCCCATGATGAGGCCGGCGAGGACCACCAGGAGCGGGATGAACAGGTGCCCGCGCTCGCGCATGACCTGTCCGAGCCGCGGGATTTCCGAGCGGGGCAGGCCGACCAGGCCGACGCGCTTCGCCTCGAAGTGCACGGCGAAGAATACGGCGACGTAATACAGCACTGCGGGGATCAGCGCCCACAACGTGACCTGGAAGTAGCTCACTGCCAGGAACTCGGCCATCACGAACGCAGCCGCCCCCATGATCGGTGGCATGATCTGCCCGCCGGTGGAGGCGACCGATTCGACCGCGGCGGCGAACGGCGGCCGGAAGCCGGAGCGCTTCATGAGCGGAATGGTGATCGGCCCGTCCACCAGCACGTTGGCGACCGCGCTGCCGGAAACCGTGCCGAACAAGCTCGAGCTCACCACCGCGACCTTGCCGGGCCCGCCCGCGGTGTGGCCGGTCAACGACAGCGCGAAGTCCATGAAGAGCTTTCCGACGCCGGTGCGCTCCATGAAGGCGCCGAACAGCACGAACAGGATCACGTAGGTGGCGGACACCCCCAGCGTCTGGCCGAAGATGCCCTCGGTGGTGAGGTACATGATCTCGATCAACTGCTGCGGGCGCGTCTGGACGTAGAACAGGGCGTAGCCGAGAAAGATAATCGCGGTGAGCGGCAGCGCCCAGCCGATGACCCGGCGCGTCGCCTCGAGCACGAGCAGGGTGAAAAGGGTGCCCAGCACCAGCTCGATCGGCTCCGGATCCTCCACGAACACGAAGCGCGTGATCAGGCGCTCGTGGTTCCACCAGACGTAAACGATGGTGACGGCGGTGGCGGCGATCAGCAGCCAGTCGAGCCACGGGGCGCGCGGCGCGCCCATCTCCGCGGCGCCGACGAATCCTCCGGCATCGTCGCGCAGCGCATGGCCCTCCGCCTGGATTTTTTTCCTGAAGGTGGGATAGATCAGGAACACCAGCACCATCGCGAACAGCAGGTGGGTGCTGCGGAAGTAGAGCTGCTGCGGCGCGCCGATGAAGGCGATCGTGAGCTGGTACAGCGACATCGCGACCGCGACCAGCGCGATGACGCTTTTCAGCGCGCGCTCGTAGGAAACCATGCCGGTGAGGGACAAAAAAAGGCGGCGCGAGTCTTCGCGCCGCCGTTTCCGCATCCGGGCCTAGAGCGCTCCGGCTTCCTGGTAGAACTTCCGCGCGCCGGGGTGGTAGGGCACGCCGATGTCGGTTGCCATATCCTTCACGGAGAGGCCCTTCACCGCGGACACGACGTTCCCGAGGGTCTCAACATTGGTCGCGAGCGCCTTGGTGATGTTGTACACCAGCTGCTCGGGCAGCTTGCAGCTCGCGATGAGATGGGTCCAGGTGCCGATGGTGTTCACGTCCCGGTCCTGTTTCGGGTAACTCCCGGCCTTGATGACGCGCTTGTCGTAGCCCTTGTTGATCTTCTGCAGCGCCCTGAACTTGTCGTCCGGGATTTCCAGGACACGGATGTCGCGCGCAGAGGCGAGATCCATGACCGACGAGGCCGGCACCGTCGTGATCAGCCCGAACAACTGCGCCTGTCCGTCCTTCAGTTGCGCCACCGAATCGGTGTAGGAGCTAAAGTTCACCCTCGACATCTTGCCGTAGTCGAGCCCGTACACTTTCAGCACGTCGCGCGTCATCTGCTCGCCGGTGTTGCCCTTCTGCTGAGTGGTGAGCGCCTTGCCCCCGGCGTCGCCCACCGTCTTGATGCCGGCGTCGGCGAGCGCGACCAGGTGAAAGTACTGGAAGTAGAGCGTCGCGACCTGGCAGACGTTATCGGTCTTCTGCTTGAACGGCTCGGTGCCGCGCACGCCGTCGTAGGAGGACACGCCGTTGCCGAATCCCAGGTCCGCCTTGCCGGTCTGCACGCCGAGCACGTTGGAGATGCCGGCGCCGGGCAGCACCTGCATGCTGACGCCCGGGATGTTCTTTTCAAGGATGCCCTGGATCGCGCCGCCGAGCGGATACCAGGAACCGCCCTGCGGGCCGGTCATCATTTTCAGTTGCTGTGCGACGGCCGGGGCGGCGAGGGTCGCCGCGAAGACGATGCCCAGCGCCGATACGATGCGGGACGCTTTCATAAACTCCTCCACAGGGTTTATTTGAATGCCGGACTACGGAAATCCGTTTCAGCGGTCAATTGTGTCGCTGCTTGGACGGCCAGTCAAGCGGAGCGGTGAGCTTGGCGCCCGTCCTACTGTCTGAAATACGGTTTGATCCAGCCCAAGCCCGCGTCGGTGGAGGCAAGCGGCTTGTATTCACAGCCGATCCAGCCCCGGTAGCCGATGCGGTCAATATGCTGGAACAGGAAACCGAAGTTGATTTCCCCGGTGCCCGGCTCGTTGCGGCCCGGGTTGTCGGCCAACTGCATATGGGGAATCAGCCGCAGGTTCTCCTCGATGGTGCGGGCGAGATCGCCTTCCATGATCTGCATGTGGTAGATGTCGTATTGCAGGAAAAGGTTGTCCGATCCGACGTCCTTGATGATGTCGAGCGCCTGCTTCGAGGTATTGAGGTAGAAGCCGGGAATGTCGCGCGTGTTGACCGGTTCGGTGAGCAGCTTGATGCCGGCAGCCTTGAGCTTCCCGGCGGAGAACCTGAGATTCGATACGAGGGTTTCGCGCGTTTTTTCCGGCGCGACTTCCGCCGGCGCGATGCCGGCGAGGCAGTTCAACTGCTTGCAGCCGAGCGCCGTCGCGTACTCGATCGCCTTACCCACGCCGTCCTGGAATTCGCCGATGCGGCTCGGATGGCAGCCGATGCCGCGCTCGCCTTTCGCCCAGTCGCCGGCCGGCAGGTTGTGCAGCACCTGCGCGAGGCCGTGCTTCTTCAGCTCCGCGGCGAGGCGGTTCTTGTCATGATCGTAGGGAAAGAGATATTCGACGCCCTTGAATCCCGCCCGGGCGGCGGCCCCGAAGCGTTCCATGAAGTCGAGCTCGTTCCACAGCATCGTGAGATTGGCGCAGAATCTGGGCATGGTCCGATGGTCCCGTTGGATGTCCGCGGCGCTATGGTAACGCGCCGCGACGGGCAATGCACGGCGGCAGGCGCTGGGCAAAATCGCCCACCGAAAAATGTCAGGTCCGGCAGGCTGCCAGGAAACGCGGGTTGCTATAATCTGCCCACATGACGCATGGGACCGAAGCGCATCGTCGGAGTTCTCCTCGCGGCCGGCAGCGCTTCGCGCTTCGGCGGCGACAAGCTGGTGCACCCGCTGCTGGACGGGGTGACGATCGCGGCGCACGCGGCGCGCAGCCTGCTTGCGGTGCTGCCCGACGTGGTGGCGGTGGTGCGCGCCGGCGACTTGCCGCTCCGCGACCTGCTCGAGCAGGAGGGTTGTCAGGTAGTCCTGTTCCAGAACGCGGCGCGCGGCATGGGCGCTAGCCTGGCGCACGGCGTGGGACAGGTGCGCGGAGCCGACGGCTGGGTGATTGCGCTCGCCGACATGCCGCGCCTCTCGCCGGACACCATCAGGAAGATCCTCGCGGCGCTTGAAGACGGCGCACGAATTGCCGCGCCGGTTTACAAGGGGGAACGGGGTCATCCCGTCGGCTTCGGCGCGCCACTGCGCGACGAGCTCCTCGCGCTCGACGGCGATCAGGGCGCGCGCGCGGTCCTGGAGCGCCATCGCGGGGAGGTGAAGCTCATCGAGTGCGATGATCCAGGGGCGCTCTACGACATCGACCGGAAGAGCGATCTCAACCCGTGAGCGCTCGCATTCCGCGGGGAGTCTGGGTACTCGGCTTTGTCAGCCTGTTCATGGACGTCTCGTCCGAGCTGATTCACAGCCTGTTGCCCGTCTTCCTGGTGAGCAGCCTCGGGGCCACCGCCTTCCTGGTCGGCGTGATCGAGGGGATCGCCGAGTCCACCGCCCTCATCGTCAAGGTGTTCTCGGGGACGCTCAGCGATTACCTCGGCCGGCGCAAGGGCCTGGCGGTGCTGGGCTACGGCCTGGGCGCCCTGTCCAAGCCGATTTTCGCACTCGCGTTCTCCGTGCCCTGGGTGCTGGCCGCGCGCTTCATGGACCGGATCGGCAAGGGTCTGCGCGGCGCGCCCCGCGACGCGCTGGTGGCCGATCTGACCCCGCCCGAGATCCGCGGCGCGGCCTACGGCTTGCGGCAGTCGCTCGATACCGTCGGCGCGTTTCTCGGGCCGCTGCTGGCGATCGGGCTCATGCTCGTGTGGGCCGGGGATTTCCGGGCGGTATTCTGGTTCGCGGTCATTCCGGGCGTCCTGTCCGTCCTGCTTCTGCTCGCCGGCGTGCGCGAACCGGACGCACCCGCGGGGCGCCTCCGGCGGGGACCGCCCGTGCAATGGCGGACGCTGGGCGAGCTGAGCGCGGCTTACTGGTGGGTCGTCGCGGCGGGCGGGGTATTCACGCTCGCCCGTTTCAGCGAGGCCTTTCTCATCCTGAGGGCGCAGCAGCTGGGACTGGCGGACACCTACGCGCCGGTGGTGCTGGTGGTGATGAACGTGGTCTATGCGATCTCGGCCTATCCCTCGGGCAGGCTCGCGGACCGGATGAACCACCGGCTTCTTCTCGGCATCGGCCTCGGGGTCCTGGTCCTTTCCGATCTGGTGCTGGCGCGGGCGCAGGGGCTGGCGATGGTCGCCGCCGGCGTGGCGTTGTGGGGCCTGCACATGGGGATGACGCAGGGCTTGCTGGCGGCGATGGTGGCGGGCACCGCGCCCGCTCATTTGCGCGGCTCGGCGTTCGGGTTCTTCAATCTGGTGAGCGGCGTCGCGATGCTGATTGCGAGCATGCTCGCGGGCCTGCTCTGGGACAAGGTCGGCGCGGCGACGACGTTCTACGCCGGCGCCGCGTTCTCCGCGCTGGCGCTGGTGCTCCTCGCGACGCGGCGCGAACGCGTGGTTTCGCCCTCGTGATTTCTTGACGCTGGGTGGAAGCGGATGCCAGACTCGATACGAGAGACGAGAAACGAGAGACGGACGATGAAACGCTTCGAAGGCACCGATACCTACGTTGCGACCGACGATCTGATGATGGCGGTGAACGCCGCGCTCGCGCTGGAGCGCCCGCTGCTGGTGAAGGGCGAGCCGGGCACGGGCAAGACCATGCTGGCGATCGAGATCGCCCGGGCGCTCGGCCGCCCGCTCTACGAGTGGCACATCAAGTCCACCACCAAGGCCCAGCACGGGCTCTACGAGTACGACGCGGTCTCGCGTTTGCGCGACTCGCAGCTCGGCGACCCCCGCGTGCACGACATCCGCAACTACATCGTGCGCGGCATGCTGTGGAACGCCTTCGTCGCCGACACGCCGGCCGTGCTGCTGATCGACGAGGTGGACAAGGCCGACATCGAGTTCCCGAACGACCTCCTGCGCGAGCTCGACCGCATGGAGTTCTACGTCTACGAGACGCAGGAGCTGGTCAGGGCCCGGCACCGGCCGCTGGTGCTGATCACCAGCAACAACGAGAAGGAGCTGCCGGACGCCTTCCTGCGGCGCTGCTTCTTCCACTACATCCGCTTTCCCGACCACGAGACGATGGAGCGCATCGTCCGCGTGCATCATCCGGACATCAAGAAGCAGCTCCTGCGGGAAGCGCTGGAGGCATTCTTCGAGATGCGCGAGGTGCCGGGGCTGAAGAAGAAGCCTTCGACCTCGGAGCTGCTCGACTGGCTGAAGCTGCTCATGGCGGAGGACATCCCGCCGGAGGCGCTGCACAGCGAGGACAGCCACAAGATCATCCCGCCGCTGCACGGCGCGCTCCTCAAGAGCGAGCAGGACGTGCACCTCTTCGAGCGGCTCGTCTTCATGTCACGACGCAAGACCTGATCGAACCGCCAAGGCGCCAAGAAAACCATAACGGGAATTGAACCGCCAAGGCCGCCAAGAGCGCCAAGAAAGACGGATACAGAATGGGAAAGGCGATACGAACAAGGCCGGAAGCAAAAAAGGGTGCCAGCCGGGTAAATTCACCGGATGGCTCCCGCGGCTTGCCGGTATCCAGGGATTCTCGTCGGTAAAGGCTGGGTTTTTCTTCGTACTATCATTCTTCCTTGGCGTTCTTGGCGGCCTTAGCGGTTAAATTCGATGTTGATTGAGTTTTTTCTCAAGCTGAAGGAAGGCGGCGTTCCGGTCTCGATCAAGGAGTTCCTCACCCTGATCGAGGCGCTGGCGAAGCGCGTGGCCTTCGGCCGCATGGAGGAGTTCTACTACCTCGCGCGCGCGACGCTGGTGAAGGACGAGAAGTACTACGACCGCTACGACCGCGTGTTCGCCGCCTACTTCAAGGGCATCGTCGAAGCAGAAGCAATCACCGCAGTGATTCCTGAAGAGTGGCTGAAAAGGCTGGCGGAAAGAGTCCTGTCCGAGGAGGAGAAGAAGCTCATCGAGTCGCTCGGCGGCTGGGACCGGCTCATGGAAACGCTGAGGAAGCGGCTGGAGGAGCAGAAAGGGCGGCACCAGGGCGGGAACAAGTGGATCGGAACCGCCGGTACCAGCCCCTACGGCGCCTGGGGCTACAACCCCGAGGGGGTGCGCATCGGCCAGCCCGAGTCGCGCCACCGCCGCGCGGTCAAGGTGTGGGACCGGCGCGAGTACCGCAACCTCGACGACACGGTGGAAATCGGCACGCGCAACATCAAGGTGGCCCTGAAG
>DAIDBG010000274.1 GCA_027310225.1 bacterium
GATCTACACCGAGATCATCATGACGCGGGTCACGGTGCCGGTGGGCGAGGACATCGGCTTCCTCCCCGGCACCGAGGAGGAGAAGATGAACCCGTGGATGGGGGCGCTCGAGGACAACCTCGACGTGCTCAACAAGACCGACGACGAGGCCGGCGAATGGGGGCGCGCCGCCACCCGCGATCTCATCCGCTCGCGCATCAAGGTGAAATCGCTCAACTTCATGCGCGGGCGCACCTTCATCAACAAGTATCTGATCATTGACGAGGCGCAGAACCTCACGCCCAAGCAGATGAAGACGCTGATCACGCGCGCCGGTCCCGGCACCAAGGTGGTGTGCCTCGGCAACATCGCGCAGATTGACACGCCCTACCTCACCGAGGGCAGCTCGGGGCTCACCTACGTGGTGGACCGCATGAAGGGCTGGCCGCACAGCGGCCACGTCACGTTGACGCGCGGCGAGCGCTCGCGGCTGGCGGATTACGCCGCAGCGGCGCTCTGACCACCCCTTCCGCTTCGCTCCCTCCCCTCCTTGTGAAGGAGGGGACACCACCCCTCGCTGTCGCTCTTCCCCTCCTTGGTAAGGAGGGGAGGGAGCGAAGCGGAAGGGGTGGTCAGAAGCGGCCCGGATCCGCGTAATTCTCGAAACGGATGTGCTTCCCGAGGAAGGTCAGGTTGAACGGCCCGATCGGCCCGTTGCGCTGCTTGGCGACGATGATTTCGGCCACGCCCCGCTTCTCGGTGTTGGGGTTATAGACCTCGTCACGGTAGATGAAGAGGATGAGGTCCGCATCCTGCTCGATGGCGCCGGACTCCCGCAGATCCGACATCATCGGACGCTTGTCCTGGCGCGCCTCCACGCCGCGGTTGAGCTGGGAGAGCGCGATCACGGGGATGCCCAGGTCCTTCGCCAGCCCCTTCAGCGAGCGTGAGATCTCGGCGATCTCGGTGGCGCGGTTCTCCTCCCGGCCGCTCGCCGACATGAGCTGCAGATAGTCCACGACGATCAGCGCGAGCCCCCCGCACTGGCGGTGCAGCCGCCGCGCGCGCGAGCGCACTTCCAGCGCATTGAGTCCCGCGCTGTCGTCAATATAGAGCTGCGCATCGTTGAGCCTGCCGACCGAGTCCACCAGCCGCGACCAGTCCTCGTCCTTGAAGGTGCCGGTGCGCAGCTCGTGCTGGTCGAACCGCCCCACCGAGCCGATCATGCGCATGGCGAGCTGTGTGCCCGACATCTCCATGCTGAACACCGCGACCGCCTTCTTCAGCTCGAGGATCACGTGCTCGACGATGTTCATCGCGAGGGAGGTTTTCCCCATAGAAGGCCTCCCCGCGATGATCACCAGCTCGCCCGCGTGCAGGCCCGACGTCATGCGGTCGAGGTCTGCGAACCCCGTCGCGAGCCCGATGATCTCATCCTTGTTCTCGCGGTTGTAGAGCATGTCAATGCGCTCGACCGTTTCGGTGAGCAGCGGATCAATCCTGACGAATCCCTGCCGCGCTCTCGAGCCCGCCTCCGCGATCTGGAACACCTTCGCCTCGGCCTCGTCCACCAGCGCCTTGGCGTCCCGTCCCAGCGGGCTGTAGGCGGAATCCGCGATCTCGGTGCCGACCGCGGCGAGGCTGCGCATGATGGCGCGCTCGCGCACGATCTCGGCGTAGCGGCGGATATTGGCGGCGCTCGGCGTGTTTGCCGCAAGCGCTCCGAGATAGGCCTGGCCCCCGATTTCAGCGAGCTTCGCGCTGCGCTCGAGGCTCTCGGCCACCGTCAGGGCGTCGGCCGGCTTGCCGTGCTCGATGATCTCGCCGATGTGCTCGAAGATCAGGCGGTGGTCGGCGCGGTAGAAGTCCCGCCCGGTGAGCAGGTCGGCGACCCTGTCCCATGCCGTGTTGTCGAGCAGGAGCCCGCCGAGCACCGACTGCTCGGCCTCGACCGACTGGGGCGGCATCCGCGCGGCCTCGACCAGGGCGTCCTTGGCGATCGAGGTGACGACCTGTGCCTGGGCCATAGTGTGCCGCGCCGCGTTATGGGGAAATCCGTATTATCCGCCCGGCAGAAAGGCAGCGCGCGCCGGTTCGCGCGTGAACGAAAAAAGAATTTACAGAAAAAAAAGGGCTGTTGCCAGCCCTTTTTTCACGCGAAAAAAACTTCGTTAGTAATGAACGTCTAAGAACTCCGGCTGCTCACCGGTCACTGCTCCCCAAGCACCGACACGGTCACGGTGACCACCACGTCGGCGTGCAGCGCGATTCTCAGCGGATGGTCCCCCACCATCTTGATCGGACCCTGCGGCATGCGAATCGCCGCCTTGGGCACGTCGAAGCCCTGCGCCTTGAGCGTTTCCGAGATGTCCACGTTGGTGACGGAGCCGAAGAGCTTGCCGTCCACGCCGGCCTTCTGCGTGATCTGGATCATCAGCCCGTCGAGCCGGGCGGCGCGTTCCTGCGCCTGCGCGAGCGCCTCGGCCTGCGCCTTCTCGAGATCGGCGCGGCGCTGCTCGAACTCGGCGATGTTCCCGGGCGTGGCGCGCCTCGCCTTGCCTTGCGGAATCAGGTAGTTGCGGGCGAAGCCGTCCTTTACCTTGACCACCTCCCCGAGACCGCCGAGGTTGGCGATTTTCTCCAGCAATATCACTTGCATACTCTAAACCCCGTTCAAAGTTCTGAGTTCCGGGTTCCGGATTCCGTGTCCCGAGTTCAAACCCTGAATCCCGGAACTCGAAACTCGGAGCCGTCAGTGCAGGTCGGTGTACGGCAGCAGCGCCAGGTAGCGCGCGCGATTCACCGCCACGGAGAGCTGGCGCTGGTAGCGCGCCTTGGTGCCGGTGATGCGCGCCGGCATGATCTTGCCGTTCTCGTTGATGTAGTCCTTCAGGAGATTGATGTCCTTGTAGTCAATCTCCTTGATGCCTTCCGCGGTGAAGCGGCAGAATCTCTTGCGCCGGAACAGTTGCCCGCGTCCGCCGCGCCCCTTGCCGTCCTTGCCGAACTTGCCGAACTTGCCCTTGGGGCCTTTACCCCTGGGCCCGCCTCGCCTTGCCATTGCCATGGGCTTCTTCCTCTAATGTCTGTGTCTCGGTTGCATGCAGTATCAGTTGCGTGCTCAAGCGGTTCTTGCGGTTGAGGAACCCGCTCACCCTCACCGCCTGCCCGGGCTTGAGCCGGGCGAGCCCCACCGCCACTTCTCCCAGCGCCACGCCGTTCACCTCGCACTCGACCTGCCGCTTGAGCCCCGCCTCCACCTGCCGTGAGCGGTGCAGCAGCCTGAAACCGAGCAGCGGGACCCCGGCCGGCGTATGGCGCAGCGGTTCGACCTGGGTCAGCTCCCCGCTGAGCACGATCTCGTTCGCATCCACCTCTGTGATCTCTGTGATCTCTGTGGCCTGTTCTTGGTTCAATCAGCGTTTATCTGCGGCCGATTTTCAAGCCGCCGGCTCTTGCGCCGGCGCGGGCTTCGCGGTCTCTTCCGGCTTTTGCGCCAGCGACCTCGATTTCTCCTCCCTCATCATCGGCGACGGCGCCGTCACCGGGCCGCTCATCCTGACGATGAGGTGGCGCAGCACGGCATCGTTGAACTTGAAGGCGTGGTCCAGCTCATCGAGCGTCTCGCCGTCGCACTCGACGTTCATCAGCACGTAGTGCGCCTTGTGAACCTTCTGGATGGGATACGTGAGCTGGCGCCGGCCCCAGTCCTCCAGCCGGTGGATCTTGCCGCTGCGCCCGGTGACCATCTGGCGATAGCGGTCCACCATGCCCGGGACCTGCTCGCTCTGGTCCGGATGGACGATGAAAACGATCTCGTAATGCCGCATCAAGATTGCTCCTTATGGGTAAAGCCTCCCGCGATGCGCGCACGGTGAGGCAAGGAACCCCTACCCTTACCCTCCCCCTTCCAAAGGGGGAGGGAAAAACATGGAAGGGGGTAAACAGAAGGCGCGGATTATACAGGAGCTTTCGGCGAGATCAAAGCCTCGCCTCGCAGGCGGTGGCGGGCGGCTCCTTTGCGTCTGATCCGGCGTCGCATCCCCAACGTGAGGTGGGGCCCCTGCTCCACCTCGACAGCCGCCCGCGCTTGCGGGAGCGGGAATGGCGTCGCGCACGAAGACGGCCGTCGCTGCATCGCGGTCGGACGAAGGTATGCCCATAGTCTGGGCAACCTTTTCAAGGTATACCGTCCAATTGCGGATTCCTGGCTGATGCCGGACAATTCGTCCGTGGATGGCCCGAAGCCTATCGTGTGGAGAGCGGGCCGTACGCGAGGCATTACGCCAGCATAAGCGCGCCGGCAACCCGGTTGAAGAGAAGGAGAGGAGTCATGAAGCGGGTATTCAAAGTGCAATCAATGCTGATCCCATTGGCGCTTGGCACGGCAGCGGTGCTCGGTGCGGTGTTTCCCGCATGGGGTCAGCAATATCCGGCCAAGCCGGTACGGGTTATCGTGCCGTTCGCGCCGGGCGGCGGCAGCGATATCACCGCGCGCCAGGTCTCGCAGAAGTTCACCGAGGCATTCAAGCAACAATTCGTGGTGGAGAACCGCGGCGGGGCCGCGGGCCTGATCGGCATGGAGCAGACCGCGAAGGCGGCGCCCGACGGCTACACGATCATGATCATGTCCGGCAGCTTCTCGGCAACTTCGGCGACGCAGCAGCCGGCGTTCGATCCTATCAACAGCATCATTCCGGTCGCGGAAGTGGGGTTCACTCCATTCGTCCTCTCGGTACATCCGTCCCTGCCGGTCAAAACGACCAAGGAGCTGATCGCGCTGGTACGCTCCAAACCCGGGGAGCTCGTCTATGCTTCGAGCGGCGTGGGCGGTCTCACCCACATGGCGACGGAACTCCTCGCCAGCATGGCCAAGCTCAAGATGATCCATGTGCCGTACAAGAGCACCGGCGCGGCGATGGCCGACCTGCTCTCAGGGCGGGCACAGCTCATCGTGGGCAGCCTGCTGCCGACGTTCCCGTACTTCAAGACCGGCAAGCTGCGTCCGCTTGGCGTCACCACTGCCAAGCGCTGGTATTCGCTGCCGGATGTTCCCACCGTCGCCGAAGCGGTACCCGGCTATGAGGTGGAGCTGTGGTTTGGCGTCATGGCGCCGCGCGGGACGCCGCAATCAATCATTGATCAGCTCAACGGGGCAGTGAACAAGATGATCCAGGATGCGGACATGAAGAAGAATCTGGAGGCGCAGGGCATGGCGCCTTCGGGCGGTTCGCCGGCGAAGTTCGGCGAGCGCATCCGCAAGGACTACGACCGCTGGGTGAAAGTAGTCAAGGAAGCGGGTATCAAGCCGGAGTAGGAGTGAGCTGGCCCGGATTCCGTGGATAGTGCTTTAAGAAACAGCGGCGCGTCGTAAACCGCGTCGAATTCCCGCGCGACGGTCATCGCGGCCAGCACGCGCACGCGATGGTCGAGCTTGCCTTCGAAGCGCACGTAGGCGCCCAGGTGCATGACGCGCTCGGCGAGCGGCGGGCAATGCAGGAACATCGTGAACGGCCCCTGCACCGCGCCGCGGCTCTCGATAATCGCATCCACGATCGCGTGATGGGCTGCGGGGACCTGGTTCTTGCCGCTAATGGCTCTCAGCCTTGCCATAACTGGTGTCTCCGCTGGATGCCTACTCGAAGGATGAAGGGTGACCCTCGCGCTGCGCGCGAATAATTTCTGTCCCTCTCTTTCGCTGACGCCCGCTCGGACAATAGTCCACACTGCGAGCCGCTAATATGTAGCATAGCGTAATGGAGAACCGGCATTCAGCCGCTGACGTCGTTCGCCGTGCTTCCGGCCGGACGTCAGTGAAAAGCCGGGACAATTTGAACGGTCACGCGAAGCGGGGGATCATCCTTCCACGTTCATCCTTCATCCCTGGATTTCTAATGCCGCCCGCCATTACCCAATCCACCTTGCATAGCATCATCGCTGTCACCGGCTGGCCCGAGGAGCGCGCCCGCGCGGTCGCGATCACCGGCGACGCCGATCCGATACTGCCGACACCGTTCCGCCTCGGCGAAACCAGTTCCGCCGCGCTGGCGGCGGTCGGCCTCGCGGTCTCCGATCTGTGGGAGCTACGCACCGGGCGTGGCCAGGAAATTGCGATTGATACCCGGCAGGCGACGGCCTCGCTCCGCAGCGGGAGATACCTGAAGCTGGACGGGGTGACCATCTCGGACGCCCCCAACAAGGTGATGGGCAACTATCCGGCAAAGAACGGACGCTGGAGCTATGTCCACACCAACTTTCCGAACCATCGTGCCGCCGCCCTGAAGGTGCTCGGCGTGCCCGAGGACCGTGAGGCGGTGCGCAAGGCGGTGGCGCAGTGGGACGCGCTCGAGCTGGAGGAGGCGATCATCGCCGCCAAGGGCGCCGGGGGCATGGTGCGTACCATGGAAGAGTGGGCGCGGCACCCGCAGGGCGCCGCGGTCGCCACGCTGCCGCTGATGGAGATCGTCAGGATCGGCGACAGCCCGCCGGAAGCCCTCCCC
>DAIDBG010000180.1 GCA_027310225.1 bacterium
CCGATTCACGCGCTCCGGCGTGCCGGGATCGTCGTGAAACAGCTCCGGATAGTGGACACGGATCATGCCGGCGCACGAGCCGGATGGCGCCACCACGTAGTCGCAGCCTTCGAACTCGTCCATCACCTTGCGCGCGAGCGCCCTGGCAGACGCGCGGTCGCCCGAGTTGTAGCCCGGCTGGCCACAGCAGGTCTGCGTTGCGGGGACGACGACCTCGCAGCCTGCGGCCCCAAGCAGTTTGAGCGCCGCGAACCCGATCCGGGGGCGCATGAGATCCACGAGGCAGGTGACGAAGAGGCCGACGCGCATACTTCAGTGATGAGTGCCGAGTGATGAGTGCAAAGTCAAAAGCGCAAAGACAATGCCTTCAATTCCGCACTCTGCACTGCGCACTTCGCACTGTCTAGTGTGCTGTCCCGTAAACACCGCGCATAAGTCGGAGGCAACCGTCAAGCATGTGTGGCGCATTCTTTCCATGTCCCGGATCGAAAGTCCCGCGAAATCGGCGCCAGACGCGAAGCAAACCGCAGTCAGGTTGGACACCTGGCGAGGATTTGCGACAAAGTATGGTGCCGATTGTCGCGAGGACTTTCGCAGGTTGTTTACGGGACAGCACACTATATGCGCCAGGGGCGCAGGAATGCCATCCGGTCCATGGAGCGCACGGTGAGCTGCCGCACCAGCTTCTTGTGCAGCACGTGCAGGACGACCGCCGTTCCCGCCTCCCCGCTCGACCACAGCTTCTGGTAGAAATCGCTCTGGCGCCCGATCGGCTCCCCGCCCACCCCGAGAATGATGTCGCCGCGGGCAAGCCCCGCCTGCTCGGCCGGCGACTCCGGCAGCACGCGCGTCACCACCACGTGGCCCTCGATCTCCTCGGAATAGACTCCGAGCCAGGGCCGGGCCGGCTCGCGGCGGCGCCCGCCCGCGAGCAGGTCATCGAGCAACGGCTTCAGCAGGTCAATCGGGACGAACATGTTGCCGGGAAATGCGGCGCCGGTTTCCAGCGCATCGCTCACCCACAGCGATCCCACCCCCACCAGTTTGCCGTCCGCGTCGAGCAGCGCGGCGCCGCTGTGCTCGAAGCGCGGCGGGGCGGTGAAGATTCCGCCTTCGATCATGTACTCCCACCAGCCGGTGAAGCGACGCCGCGACACCACGCACGCGCGCGATGCGCCGCCCGCCGTCCCGTGGGCCGCCACCAGCACGGTTGCGAGTTCCCGCGCCTCCGCGGAGCTGCCGATCTCGACCGCCCGGCAGCTCAACCCGGCACGGATCAGGCCGAAGCCGGTCGCGTGATCGTATCCGACCACGCCCGCCGGAAAGACGCGCCCATCGCCGGTCACGACAAGAATCGACTCGGCTTCGAGTATCAGGTAGCCGATGGTAAGTATGAGGCCTTTACCGTCGAGCACCACCCCGGTGCCCTCGCGTTCGGCGCCGAGGCTCTCAGCGGTGCGTGCCCCGGCCATCGCCTTGATGCTCAGCTTCACCATCGCATCGAGCGGGGCGGAATCGGCGCGCAGTTCGGGAACGGCGACGTGAGCTGCGCGCCAGGCCGAGAGGGCGGCGGCGAAGAACGAGACGGTCACAGTTGGCGTGCGTCCGATGAGACCTTCAGTCGGGCAAGCCGTAGCCGGGAGGAAGAGGGGCGCGACCGCGCTCAGGCCGGCGCGCGGTAGCGGACGTTGATGATCTCGATCTCGGCCTCGCCCGCCGGGGTCGCGAGCGTCACCACGTCCCCGGAGCGCTTCTTGAGGAGGGCGCGCGCGATCGGCGAGAGCCAGCTCACCTGCCCGCGCTTGGTGTCCACCTCGTCCACCCCGACGATGGAAATGGTGCGCTCTTCCCCCCCGCCCTGCACGTAAGCGTAGGTGACGGTTGCGCCGAAGAAGATCTGATCGGTTTCGCCGCGCCGCGCAGGGTCCACCACCTCGGCGCTGTCGAGGCGCTTGCCGAGGTAATGAATTCGGCGGTCAATCTCGCGCAATCGTTTCTTTCCGTAGAGATAGTCGCCGTTCTCGGAACGGTCGCCATTGGACGCCGCCCAGGCGATCACTTTCACCAACTCGGGACGCTCGACGTCGAGCAGCTTCGTGAGCTCCGCCTTGAGCCGCGCGTAACCCTGCGGTGTCATGTAGTTTTTTACTTCCTGCGCTGCCGGTTCAACTGCCGCAACGTGGCGCCCATTGCCGTTGCGGCCGTTGCGGCTGCGCGCGAGTGTCGCTGTCTTTGCCATGGCGGGTGTGATGAGAACTGCAAAGTTGAGCCGCATATTATAGCAAAAACAATGTATTACTGGCGATACCTGGGTAATGTCTCAAGCCAGGCCCGAAAACCGGCGCTTTTGGTTGTAGTTGTTGATTTCATAATATAAAATCGGCGACCGGGACTCGCGTCAAGGCCCTGCCGTGGCGGAAAAAGAAACGAAATCGTCCATCCAGGTTATCGAGCGCATGATGAGCCTGCTCAGGGCGCTCGCCCGCCACGTCACGCCCGTCAATCTCAAGCAGCTCGCCACCGAAACCCGGCTCCACCCCTCGACCGCGCACCGCATTCTCTCGGTCATGGTGGACAACCGCCTGGTTGACCGCATCGAGCCCGGTACCTACCGCCTCGGCATCCGGCTGCTCGAACTGGGAAGCCTGGTGAAATCACGCATCAGCGTGCGTCAGGAGGCTCTGCCCCACATGCAGTCGCTGCAACAGGATCTGGGCGAAACCGTCAACCTCTCGGTACGCCACGACGACGAGGTGATCTACATCGAGCGCACCACGGGCAACAACTCCATGATGCGGGTGGTGCAGATCATCGGCGCGCGCGCCCCCCTGCACATCACGGCGGTAGGCAAGATCTTCCTGGCCGAGGACGGACCGGAAAAATGCGCCGAGTATGCGCGGCGCACCGGCCTGCCCAGATTCACCGACAACACCCTGACCGATCCCGAAAGCCTGGCGCGGGAGATCGAGAAGATCCGCCGCCAAGGTTACGCCTTCGACGACGAGGAAGCGGAAAAAGGGGTGTCCTGCATCGGCGCGGGCATCTATAACGACGAAGGCAGGCTCGTCGCCGGCCTCTCGGTGTCCGCGCCTTCCAATCGCCTGAACCGCGCGTGGGCGGCCAAGGTGCGGCAGACTGCCGAGAAAATCTCGCGCGCGATCGGCCATCAGGGACAGTGACTGGTGGTGATGCGTCATCAGTCACGATTCAATGACGCCTTTCACCGCCGGCGGTTGACGCTGCGGGACGGCCGGCGCATCGGCATTGCCGAGTTTGGGGTACCGGGCGGCCGACCCGTCATGTAATGGTTTGCGGGCGGCCGCCCGCAAACATCAATGGACGACCAGGGGCAGGTTCATGACCACGTCGAAGCTGCCCAGGAACTCGTCCACGTGCTCGACCGTGGCGTCCTCGGCAACGGCGTTCTGCATCGAATGCGCAAAGCGAGCCGCGACATCGCCCTGGAAGAACGTGCCGCGCTGGGTGCGCTTGTCCACCAGCTCGTAGCCGTGCTGCGCGGGGTATTCCACCACGTAGTAGTGCTCGCTGTTGTAGATCACGTTCATGGTCTCGCCTGTGCGCCTCATTTCCGGGATAACGGATCAGCCCCTGTTCAGGCTGACAGCCGCTTTCCGTGAAGGTTCTGGGAACTCCGTCACAGAAAACCGCCCCTTTTCACGATATGGGGATGTCGCCCCGGGTTTCAAGCGATCCGCTGATCAGCTGCGCCGGCGCAACTGGCTGAGCGCGATGCCGGCGAGGATCAGGAGGAGCCCGCTGTAAGCGTTCGCGCCCGGCTCTTCCCCCAGGATTGCCATCCCGAGGAGGAGGGCCACGACCGGGACACAGTAGTTCACCAGCGACATAAAGGTGGGGCCCGCCGAGCCGATCAACTTGAGGTAGGCCAGGGTTGCGATCGCAGTCGGGCCGATGCCGATCCAGATCACGGCGTAGAGCGAGACCCGGCTGGGGGAGAGATTCCACGGCTGGTCCACGACGAGCGCGACCGGCAGGCTGATGATCGCGGCAATGGCGATGATGGCGGCGGACGCCACCATCACGTCGCCCTTCAGGGTTACGCGCGCGACCACGCTCTGGGCCGCGTAGCAAAGCGCCCCCGACAACACCGCCAGCTGGGCGAGAATCCCGATCGGCAACCCGCCCAGCCCCACCAGGGCCGCCGGCCCCATCAGCACGACGATCCCGACGAAGCCGAGCAGGAAGCCCGCCACGCGGTTGCGGGTCATCTGCTCGCCCGCGACCCAGGCGTGCGCGAGCACGAGCGTCGCGAGCGGCATGATCGCCATGAGAATGCCGGCAAGCGCGCTGTCAATGAATTGCTGACCCCACGTGATGAGCCAGAACGGCAGCGAGTTCCCCAATACCGCGAGCACCGCGTACGGCACCCAGGCCCGCCCGAGCGGGGGGAAGGTATGGCCTCGCGCGCGGACCACGGCGACGAGGATCGCGGCGCCGATCACGAGTCGCGAGGCCACGAGCGTGGCGGGCGGCACCGTGGCGACGCCGAGCTTGACGAACATGAAGTTCGAGCCCCACAGCACGACGAGAGCCGCGAGCAGGCCCCAGTCCTTGAGGGTGCGGGACGGCATCAGGCAAACCTCCCACCGTTGGGGACCCCGTTAGAGGCCGCGCCTCTAACGGGGAGGACGCAGAGGACGCGGAGGGAGAAATTCAATATCGGGAGATCGAACGACCGCATGATCCGGATAGAATCCAGGCTCCGGCGAAGGATACACGATGATTCCTGTCCCGGATGGCATGGGAGCCATGAAGCCATTCATCAAGATTCCGGTCGGCCGGGTGCTGGCGAGCCCACGCTGCCGCACGATGGAGACCGCGATGCTGGCCTTTGGGTGCGCCGAGAAAGCACCCGAAGCGCGCGGCGGCCCGGCCTCACCGGACAGCGCGGACCGCTATGCGCCGCTGCGCAAGTTACTGTCGACGCCCCTCAAGCCTGGCGCGCGCTGAAACGCTGACCTCTCGCCGTACTTACCGCTCCCGCCCCGCCTCCTGCGCGACCTTCTGCACCGGCGAGAGCAGGTACTCGATCACGCTGCGGGTGCCGAGGTTGATCTCGGCGTTAACCTGCATGCCCGGGACGAGCTTGTACTGTCTGCCGTCGCGCTCCAGATACGGGGTCTTGAGAGCCACCAAGGTACGGTAGCCCTGATTGGCGGGGGATTGACCGCCATTCATTCGGTCCTGCCGGGCATCGGCGGCATCGCTCGCGTCAGGGCTGATGTGCTTCACTTCACCGTCGAGCATGCCGTACTTCTGGAACGGATAGGCCGCGAGCTTCACGCGCGCCTTCTGGGCGGCCCGCACGAAACCGGCATCCGCGTTGTTCACCCACACTTCCGCAATGAGCGGCTCATCGTCCGGCACCAGGGTCAACAGGATCGTGCCCGGGGCGACCACCGCGCCCGGGGTGGAGGTGGCGAGCTCCTTGACGATGCTCGCCTGGGGCGCCTTCAACTCGAGCAGCGCCTGACGATACTGCTGCTTGTCCCAGTCCTGCTGCAGCTTGTAATAGGCCGCCTCGGCCTCCACCCGCTCGTTGTTCAGTTGCTGGCGGTAGCTGGAAGTGATCTGTGCGATACGCTTCTCGGATTGGTCAATCAGGGCCGCGAGGCTCGCCACGGCCTGCCCCTGCGCGCGCAGCTCCTGCTCGGCCTCGATGTAACTGCGTTGCCGCTCCAGCGCGAGCAGCCGCCCGGCAAAGCCCTCCTTCGCGAGCTTGTCCCAGGATTGCGCCTGGTCCCGGTAGATTGGTACCGTTTTCTTCAACTTGTCCTCGACCGCGGCCGCTCCCTGGAGATCGTGCTGCGCCTTCACCCGCGTTGCCTGCTCCGCCCCCAGCGCATCGAGATAGGCCCGGCGCCGCGCCTGGTACTGGGCTTCAGTCTGCGCGTAGAGCTCGGCGGGATCCTCGGGCTCGCGCCGCAGCGGGCGGCCCTCAAGCTCGGCCGCGATGCGCCGCAGTTGCAGGCGTCTGCGCTCGAGCTCGGCTTTCAACGCCCGGCCGTCGGCATCCGACAGGCGCGCGTCCATGCGCACCAGCACTTGCCCCTCCTTCACCGCGTCGCCCTCCCGCACCAGGATTTCGCGCACGATGCCCGGCTCGGCCGGCTGCACGATCTTCAAGAAACTCTGCGGCACGAGCTTGCCCTGCGCCACCGCCACGATATCCAGCCGTCCCACGAACGCCCCGACCAGCGTCACCCCGAACAACGCGAGCAGCGCATGGAGCACCGTGCGTGGCAGCGGCGAGGGCGCCTGGTGCTGGACGCGGAGGATGTCCGGTGCGAACTCCGCTGATTCGCTTCCGGTCATCCGCGCCCGGAGCGACGCGCTGGAAATCGGTGTCTTCATGTTCAACCTCCCCAGCAGCCTGTCGGACTTGGTTTCATCAACCGTCGGTGTGAATACAGGGGTAGTCGCTCCTGGACAGGGCTGAGCCGACAGGCTGTGAAGGTCGCTATTGATCGGAAACCGTCGCCCAGGTGACCAGTATCCGATGCATCCTCTTCAACCTGAACAAATCGGCTCATCGGCATGCCTCGCGAAACTTCTCCTGCCCGCTTAACGTACCAGAGTCATTCGGGATGACAGCAACTACTTCCAACCCGCGTTTCCATTTAGCAGCTTGTCGGAACAGCGAAAACCCGACAAGCTGCTATCCGAGGCGAATCCGGCGGAAGCCCTCTTCCAGTCCCTGCAGCGTGGGGAGATTGCCCGCGGCGCGAGGGGCGCCCGTTGACCCGGCCGGGCCGAAGCCGAAAGCATTCGCCCCGAGCATGCTCTGCACCAGAAGGTTGAGGTCCCCCGCCCCCTGCCGCGCGTCCTCGTCCGGCTCGTTCGCGAGCGCGCCGGCGTAGCGCTTGACCCGCTCCCAGCGCCGCGCAATCTCCCGGGCGTTCAGTTCCTCTCCACGCGCGCCCGAGCGCTCC
>DAIDBG010000303.1 GCA_027310225.1 bacterium
GGATTCCTGCGCCTCGACATGCGGCCCGCGTACGCCGTCTTCGGCCCGCCGGGCAACTGGGGGGTGGAGCTCGAACTCGGCTACCAGAATACCTGGGCCCTCAGCCCGAACGTCGAACAGTATCTGAAGTCGTTGCAGGGCCGGCGGCGGCTCGGGCCGAACGAGATCCAGGCAATCCGCGATTTGCCCGGCGAAGCGTACCTGGTGGATCTCGAGCTGGGTCTGCTCGACGTTACGTTCCTTCGCAAGTTCACCGAGCACTGGGGGGCGTACGCGGTGCTGAGCGGCGTGGTCTACAACGGCGGCTTTCTCGACGGCGCGGTCGAGTCGTTTCACAGAACGTTCGGCTTCAACTCGTCCGGGCGGCCCGCAGTGAACCGCAATGACGTCAACGTCATCCTCGACCTGAAAGGAGCCCAGATATTTCAGCCGGACCTGCCGGAAGGCGGCCTGCTCGACCCGACGTTCGGCGTGCGCTATTCGGCGGCCGCGGGGCCGGCGCCGTGGAATCTCGTGATCGAGGGGGCGGTCAAGGTGCCGATCGACGGCGCCCGGCCGTTTCTCTCCACGGGCCATGCGGATTTCGGCCTGCAGGCGACGTTGCAGAGGTTCTGGCGGCGCCACGCCGCCTACTCGAGCCTGGCCGCCGTTTATACCGAGGCGAGCGCGATCGTGACGGCCCATCGCACGCAGGTCGTCCCGACGCTGATCCTCGGCTACGAGTACAAGGCGACCGCCCGCACGAACCTCATCGCGCAGACCTACGCGAGCCCGAGCGTCTTCAATCGCAACGACACCGATCTCGACGGCCTGCTGAAGACGAAATACCAGGTCTCGGCCGGCGTGCGCTATCGAGTCGGCAGGTCGGTTCTGACCTTCGCGCTGACCGAGAACTTCGGCAGCTTCAACAACACCCCGGACATCGGCTTCCAGCTTGGCTGGGCCTATAGTCCGGCTTTCGCGCGTTAACGAGCTTTCGGGAAATGGCTGACAAGTCATCTACCGCTGTCCATTTCCCCTCTCGATCCCTCATCCTCGCCCTTCTCCCGGAAGGAGAAGGGCGGTTCGAGCCTTCCTCTCTCCCTCCGGGAGAGCGGGAAGGAGTGAGGGCTAGAGGGGGAAGGGGCGAGGGGTCGAGCGTCGTCAGGTATTTTCACGACGCTCGCATCACGGAGCCCGACCCATGGAAGAATTGACCGGCCTGCTGGTGCAGTACGGCTTGGCGATGGTCTTCGTCAATGTGTTCCTGGTGCAGGCCGGGGCGCCGGTGCCGGCGGTGCCGACGCTGATGGTGGCCGGCGCGCTCGCGGTCAATGGTGGGCCGTCGCTGCCGGCGATCATCGCGGTGGCGGTCGCGGCATCGCTGCTCGGCGACCTGCTCTGGTACGTGGCGGGGCGCGTCTATGGCTTTCGCGTGCTGCAATTGCTGTGCCGCGTTTCAATCTCGCCTGATTCGTGCGTGCGCCAGACTGAAACCCGCTTTCAGCGCTGGGGGGCGCCGTCGCTGGTGCTCGCCAAGTTCATCCCCGGCTTTGCCACCGTCGCGCCGCCTCTCGCCGGTGCGCTACGGCTCGAGCTTGCACCGTTCCTCGGCTACAGCGCGGTGAGCGCCGCGCTGTGGTCCGGGCTTGCGGCCGGCGCCGGCATGATTTTCTACCGTCAGATCGACTGGGTGCTCGCCAGACTGGACGAGATAGGAGGCTACGCGCTGATGCTGATCGGCGCCGCGCTCGTGCTGTTCATTGCCGCCAAATGGTGGGAGCGCTGGCGTCTTTTCAGGGCGCTGCGCATGGCGCGCATATCGGTCGAGGAATTGTATCGGCTGATGCAGGAAGGGCATGCGCCGATTGTCGTGGACGTGCGCTCGGCGACGGCGCGCAGGCTCGACCCGCGCCGCATCCCCGGCGCCATGGCGGTGGACATCGGCGCGCCGGACCGAGCGGTGCCGCCGCTTGCGGCGGAGCGGGAGATCGTCGTCTACTGTACGTGACCGAACGAAGCGAGCGCGGCGCGTGTCGCCCGCTGGTTGATGGGCCGGGGCTACCGGAAGGTGCGCCCGCTCGCGGGCGGGCTGGAAGCGTGGATCGAGGCGGGCAAGCCGCACGAAGTGTTCGAAGGGAACGACTAACCGTTACGGAGGCCAAGATGGAAAGAGCGCTGGAAACGGTCAGGCAGTACGGCCCGTTCATCGGGCGCATCCTGATCGCGTATATCTTCATTCAGTCCGGTCTCGGCAAGATCGGCAACTTCGCCGGCACCGCCGCCTACATGGCGAGCAAGGGCGTGCCGATCCCGGAATTTTTCCTCGTGGGCGCGATCATTCTCGAGCTGGGCGGCGCGTTGAGCCTGGTGCTGGGCTGGAAGGTGCAATGGGGCGCGCTCGCGCTGCTGGTCTTCACGCTCCCGACGACGCTGATCATCCACAACTTCTGGGCGGTGGAGGCGGCGCAGGTACAGAACCAGATGAATCACTTTCTGAAGAACTTCTCGATCATGGGCGCATTTATCTACATCATCGCCTACGGCGCCGGGCCGCTCAGCGTGGATAACCGGAGCAGGGCCTGAAGCGCCGCATTACGCCGCCTCCTGCACTCCGGCGGCGGAAAGCGGCGGCGTTTTCTGGTAAATTCCGGGTTCCCGGCCGTAGCATCCGCCGGTCTTGATCAGGAGAATGCCGGAGATGATTTCACCCATCAACGAGGCATTCACGCCCGGTCAGTTGAAATGAGCACAGCGCTCACGCTGTTCGAAAAAATCTGGCGCGACCATGTCGTCCTCGAAGAGGAAGGCGAGGCGCTGGTGCGCGTGGATCTCGCGCTCATTCACGAAGGCTCCTTCCACGCATTCCGCGTGCTCGACAAGACCGGCCGCGGCGTCGCGCGCCCGATGCAGGTCTATGCCTTCGCCGATCACTACGTGCCGAGCACCGGGCGCGAACGCGGGATGGCGGGCATACCCGACCCCGCGCTGCGCGAGATGGTGACCCTGCTCGAGAACAACGCGGCGCGCTTCGACATCAGGCTCTTCGGCCTCGACGACGAGCGGCAGGGGATTCTGCATGTGGTGCCGCCCGAGCTCGGCATGACGCAGCCCGGCTTGGTCATCGTGGGGCAGGATTCCCACAGCTGCACCCATGGCGCGCTCGGGGCCTGGGCGCTCGGGGCGGGCGCCTCGGAAATGACCCACGTGCTGGCGACGCAAACGGCATGGCTGCGCAAGCCGAAGACGATGCGCGTCACGCTGGAGGGCGCGCTGCCGCCGGGCGTGACGGCGAAGGACGTGATCCTCGCCGTCATCGCGAAGATCGGTGCGGGCGGGGCGAACGAGCACGTCGTCGAATACGCTGGCAGCGCCGTCCGGGCGCTGTCAATGGAGGCGCGCATGACGGTCTGCAACATGTCGGTCGAGGCCGGCGCGCGCTCCGGGCTGGTGGCGCCCGACGACACCACCTGTGCCTATCTCGAGGGCAAGCCGTACGCGCCGCGGGACGGAGCGTGGCGGGACGCGCTCGCGTACTGGAAGACACTCGCCTCCGACGCCGGCGCGCGCTTCGATCGGGAAGTTACGGTCAACGCGGCGGAGCTTGCGCCCATGGTCACCTGGGGCATCAGTCCCGAGCACGCCGCGCCCGTCACCGGCGTCGTGCCTCACCCCGACACCGCCCCCGATGCCGTGAAGCGTGCCGAGTACGCGACCGCGCTCGAGTACATGGGGCTCGCGCCCGGCACCCCCCTTTCCACCATCAAGGTTGATCGCGTGTTCATCGGCTCCTGTACCAACGGCCGGATCGAAGACCTGCGCGCCGCCGCCGGGATCGCCCGCCGGGGGCGGGTCGTGGTGCCGTCGTGGATCGTGCCCGGCTCGATGAGCGTGAAACGCCAGGCCGAGCGCGAAGGCCTGGCGGAGGTTTTCCGCGGGGCGGGCTTCGAGTGGCGCGATCCGGGCTGCTCGCTGTGCTCGTCGTACAACGGCGACGAGTTGAAGCCCGGCGAGCGCTCCGCGTCCACTTCCAACCGCAATTTCCGCGGGCGCCAGGGGCCGGGCGCGAGGACGCACTTGGTGAGCCCGGCGATGGCCGCCGCCGCCGCCCTGACGGGGCGCCTCACGGATGTCCGTGAGCTGATGGGGTCTTGAAATGGAACGGTTCACGAAGCTCACCGCCGTCGCGGCGCCGCTCGACGAGATCAACGTTGACACCAACCAGCTTTGCCCGTCGCGTTTCTCCAAGACGCCGCGCGGCCCCGAATACGCCCGCATCGTGCTGCATGATGCGCGCTTCAACCCGGACGGATCCGAAAAGGACCACGTGCTCAACCGGGAACCGTACCGCCGCGCGGCGATTCTGGTTGCCGATCGCAACTTCGGCTGCGGCTCCTCGCGCGAAGGCGCGGTTTACGGGCTCTACGAGTTCGGCATCCGCTGCGTGATCGCGCCCAGCTTCGGCGAGATCTTCCTCAACAACTGCTACAAGAACGGGTTGCTGCCGGTGGTACTGCCGGAACAGGCCGCCGCCGACATTCGCCGCCAGTTGCGCGAGCGGCCCGGCGCGCGGATTACAGCGGACCTGCCGCAGCAGGCCGTGACCGACGCCGAGGGACGGGTGCACCGTTTCGAGATCAATCCGGTCCGCAAGCGCTGCC
>DAIDBG010000312.1 GCA_027310225.1 bacterium
GATCTATCCCGCCAAGGCGGTGCGCGTCGTTATTCCCTGGCCGAGCGGCGGTCTGACCGACGTGGCGGGGCGCATCGTGTTCCAGAAGATTTCCGAGAACCTGGGGCAGCAGTTCCTGATTGACAACCGCCCCGGTGCAACAGGGTCCATCGGGGCCGATCTCGTAGCCAAATCGCCGGCGGACGGCTACACCCTGATGGTCCATTCGATGGCGCTCCTCGGCAACCCGTTCATCTACAAGAAGCTGCCTTACGACACGCTCGGCGATTTCGTCGGCATCGGCACGCTCATCAGGCAAACCGGGTTGCTGGTGGTTCACCCCTCCCTGCCGGTGAAATCGGTGAAGGAACTCGTTGCCTTGGCGAAATCGCGTCCCGACCAGATTCTCTACGGCTCATCGGGCAGCGGCAGCTTCTCGCATTTTTCCCTCGTGCTACTGACATCCATGACCGGCACGCGCATGGTGCATGTGCCGTACAAAGGCGGCGGCCCGGCCACCACGGCGATCGTCTCAGGCGAGACGCAGGTATTGGTTGGCAGTCCCGCAGCGGTCAGCACGCAGCTCAGCGCCGGACGGCTGCGCCTGCTTGCCGTGACTTCGGACACGAGGCTGAAAGCGTTTCCCGATGCGCCGACGGTGGCGGAAGCCGGGGTGCCCGGGTACGAATATACGGGCTGGGTCGGCGTGTTCGCGCCTGCCGGCGTGCCGAGGGCGATCGTTGACCGGATGAATGCCGAGATCAAAAAAGCGATTGACAGCCCCGATACGAACAGACGGCTGGAAGAATTCGAGCCGTGGACGGTGACGCCGCAGCAAATGGCGGCGCGCATCAAAACCGATTACGAGAAGTTCGGCCGCTTGATGAAGCTCATCGGCGACAAGCTGGATTAGCCGGAAGCCACGCCGGCGCTGGGGAGGACTCATGAACGCGAAATGGATCTGCAGGGTGCTCGTGGCGCTCGCGTGCGCGGGCGCGAGCGGCGTCGTTGCGGCGCAGGGCCGGGAGTTCCCCAGCCGGCCGGTACGCCTCGTCGTGCCGTTTCCGCCCGGCGGCAGCCTGGACGTCGTGGCGCGCCCGCTGGCGCAGAAGATGAGCGAGCTCATGAAGCAGCAGGTCGTGGTTGATTACCGCGCGGGCGCTTCGGGCAACATCGGCACCGAGCTCGTCGCGCGCGCGCCGGCCGACGGCTACACGATTCTCATCAACACCCTTCCGCTCGTCGTGAATCCCAGCCTCTACTCGAAGCTGCCATTCGACGTCGTCAGGGACTTCGCGCCGGTTTCTCTTCTCGCCGCCGGGCCGTTCGTGCTGGTCGTGCACCCGTCGGTTCCCGCGCGATCGGTGAAGGATCTGATCGCGCTCGCCAGAGCGCGCCCCGGCAAGATGACGTATGCCTCGGCGGGCAGCGGCACCAACTTGCACGTTGCGGCGGAGCTGTTCAAAAATCTGACGCGCACCGACATCCTGCACATACCGTACAAGGGCGGCGGTCCGGCGCTCGCCGCCATCCTGAGCGGCGAGTCGGATCTAAGCTTTCTCGGCGTCGTCCCCGCCTCTCCCTACGTCGCGGCGGGCCGGATGCGCGCGCTGGGAGTGACGGGCCTGAAGCGCACGGCGGTGCTCCCCGACGTGCCGACGATCTCGGAAGCGGGCGTGCCGGGCTACGAGTTCGCGAGCTGGTGGGGGATCTTGGCGCCCGCCGCCACCCCGGGTGAAGTCGTTGCGGCGCTGAACGGCTACATGGTCAAGGCCATGCGTTCGCCCGACCTCGAATCGCGCCTGTCCACGCAGGGCGCGGAGGTGATCGCGAGCTCGCCGCAGGAGTTCGGCAGCCGCCTGCGGGCCGAACTCGCGAAGTACGCGAAGGTCGTGCGCGAGAACCGCCTCAAGATCGAATAGCCGCGAAGAAGCGGCAAGGCTCCGCGGTTCAGCTTTTCGCAAGGAACGCGAGCGCGCCGACCGCGAAGGCGAGGCCCGCCGCCTTGCGCGCCGTGAACGGCTCGCGCAGGAATGCGAGCCCCAGCGCCGCGGTGACGACGAAGCTCATCTGCGCGATCGGCACCAGAACGCTCGCCTCGCCGCGCGCGAGGCCCGCGAGCAGCATGACGGT
>DAIDBG010000333.1 GCA_027310225.1 bacterium
TTCAACCTCCGTCAGCACGATCTCGAGGCATTTGCCGACAGCTTCCCGTTCGAGGAGACGCCCGACCAGGCCGCCGCTGTGAACGCCGTGGTGGAGGACCTGAAGAACGGCAAGCCCATGGACCGCCTGATCTGCGGCGACGTGGGCTTCGGCAAGACCGAGGTCGCGCTGCGCGCAGCGTTCGTCGCGGTCGCCGACGGCAGGCAGGTCGCGGTGCTGGTGCCGACCACGCTTCTTGCCGAGCAGCACTTCAACACCTTCTCCGACCGCTTCGCCGACTGGCCGGTGAGGATCGCGGAGCTGTCCCGCTTCCGCACCGCGAAGGAACAGGCGGATGCGCTGGCGGGACTCGCCGCAGGCCGCATTGACATCGCGATCGGCACGCACAAGCTGCTCTCCCGCGACGTGAAGTTCGGGAACCTGGGGCTGGTGATCGTGGACGAGGAGCACCGCTTCGGCGTGCGGCAGAAGGAGAGGCTCAAGGCACTGCGCGCGGAGGTGGACGTGCTGACGCTGACCGCCACGCCGATTCCGCGCACGCTGGCGATGGCGCTCGAGGGCTTGCGCGATTTTTCGGTGATCGCGACCGCCCCGGAGCGGCGGCTGGCAATCAGGACCTTCGTTTCGCGCACGAGCCGCGCGCTGATCCGGGAAGCGGCGCTGCGGGAGCTGAAGCGCGGCGGCCAGATCTACTTCCTGCACAACGACATTGACACCATTGGCCACGTCGAGGAGGCGCTGGCGAGGCTGCTGCCCGAGGCTCGCATCCACGTCGCCCACGGGAGAATGCGCGAGCGCGAGCTCGAGCGCGTGATGCGCGACTTCTACCAGCAGCGCTTCAACCTCCTGCTCTGCACCACCATCATCGAGACCGGCATCAACGTTCCGACCGCGAACACCATCATCATCAACCGCGCCGACAAGTTCGGGCTCGCGCAGCTGCACCAGCTGCGCGGGCGGGTGGGTCGCTCGCACCACCAGGCCTACGCCTACCTGCTGCTGCCCGAGGAAGGCGGCGTCACGGCGCAGGCGAAGAAGCGGCTGGAGGCGATCCAGATGATGGAGGAGCTCGGCTCGGGGTTCTTCCTCGCAATGCACGACCTCGAGATCCGTGGCGCGGGCGAGGTGCTGGGAGAGGCGCAGAGCGGCGAAATGCAGGAGGTGGGCTTCAATCTCTACGTTCGGATGCTCGATGCCGCGGTGCGCTCCCTGAAGAACGGCCGCGAGCCCGATCTTGCAGCCCCGCTTGGCGTCACCACGGAGATCAACCTGCACGTGCCGGCGCTGCTGCCGGCGGACTACTGCCTGGACGTGCACGAGCGCCTCGTGCTCTACAAGCGGCTCGCCGACTGCGAGGCGATGGAAGATCTCGATCTGCTGCGCGAGGAGCTGGTGGACCGCTTCGGGCCGCTGCCCGAGCCCGCGCGCGCGCTCATCGAGAGCCACCGGCTGCGCATCCTCGGCAGGCCCCTGGGCATCGCGCGCATTGACGCCACCGATTCCGCAATCCAGCTCCAGTTCGTGCCCAGTCCGCCGATCGAGCCGGTCAAGGTGCTGAATCTGGTGCAGTCCCGCCGCAACTACCGGCTGGCCGGCCAGGACCGGCTGCGCATCGAGGCGAAGCTTCCCGACATCGGTGCCCGCGTATCCGCGGTGCGCGAGGCGCTCAGCACGCTCTCCCGAGAAGCTTGATGGCCGGCGCGCCGCGGCGCAAAATTCCGGCCGGATGCCTGAAGAGGAGACGGGCCGTCATGGTGAAGTTCATCCGCGGGCACTTCGGCGCGCCGATCTCGCCGGCGCAGCTGAAGCGCCCGTGACCTGAACAGGGACGCAGCTTGAGCCCCAACGTGCTCCGCAGCCTCGTGCTCGCAGCCGAGCTCACGGTATTTCTCCTCGTCACCACCGCGGCCTCCGGCGTGCTTTCGTACGCTTCGGCTCTGCGTTTCAGCGAAACGGATGCGCCGCCCGCCGATTTCCCCGTCGTGGTCTATGAGGGCGAACGCGCGAGCCCGCAGCCGGGAAGCTATTCCGTCATGCGCTGGAGCGAATGGCAGGCGGCCCGTGACAAACGGCCCGCCGCAACCTTGCTGCTGCCCGAGCGCGCGCGCAGCCTGGAGCTTCCGGATCGCACGCGCGCCGCGTTCAACGTGCGCGACGGCGGCGAGGCGCAGCAGACGGTGGAGCTCACGCGGAGGACGGCCGACGGCGAGCAGCAGGCGATCTATCTCGCGCAGGCGCGCGAAGCAAAGCCGCGCTACCTGCGCAGTTCCGGCGCCAACATCCTCATCCTCGGCGCGATCATCGGCTTCATGGCCGGATTGTATGCGGGCCGGCGGCTGCGGAAGCGTTATCTCGCGCCCGCCGGGCTCCGGCCCCCGTCGCAGAACTGAAGGCGCGCCGCGCGGCGGCGAGTTCAGCGGGCGTCCGTCCGTATCGCTTCGGCTATAATCCGCCCTTCCTTTTTTCCGCACCCGTATGTACCTCGTCATCCAGGGGGCCGACGTCGAGACCGCCGCGCTCAGCCGGCTCGCAAAGATCACGCGCGCGAGCGGCATCGAGCGAGTCGCGCCGAACGTGTTCCGTCTCGGCAACGCCGCGCCCGCCCGCGATGTCGCCGCGCTGTGCGAGAGCCAGAAGCTCGATTTCGCGTTCGTGCCGGAGGGCCGGCGGCTCGCCGATCACCGGCTGCTGGTAATGGACATGGATTCCACGCTCATCACCATCGAGACCATTGACGAGCTGGCCGACCTGGTGGGCCGCAAGGCCGAAGTCGCGGCGGTCACGGCGCAGGCGATGCGCGGGGAGATCGAGTACGACGAGAGCCTGCGCCGCCGGGTGGCGGTGCTCAAGGGCCTCGACGAGAACGCGCTCGAGCGCGTGTATGCGGAACGCGTCAGGCTCTCGCCCGGAGCGGAGCGGCTGATTGCGGCAGTCAAGCGGGCCGGCATCAGGACCCTGCTCGTCTCCGGCGGCTTCAGCCATGTGGCCGACCGGCTCAAGGCGCGGCTGGGCCTGGACTACACGCGCTCCAACACGCTCAAGGTGGAAGGCGGGAAGCTCGCCGGCGAAATCGAGGGCCGCATCGTCAACGCCGACGTGAAGCACGAAGCGCTGCTCGCGGTCCGCGACGAGCTCGGGCTGAAGAAGGAGCAGATCATCGCCATCGGCGACGGGGCGAACGACCTCAAGTTCATGGGCGAGGCCGGCGTCTCCGTCGCATATCACGCGAAGCCGGTGGTATGCGACAAGGCAACCCACGCCATCAACCACGTCGGGCTCGACGGCGTGCTGCACTTGCTTGGCGAGGGGTGAGCGCTAAGCAGTGAGCAGAAGGTGCTCGCGGATGTTCCGTCCGATTCCCGCTTGCCGCTTACCCGCCTACTGCTTGCCTCCCGCCTGGCGGTAGAGCGGCATCACCCGCGCCGAATAGTCCTGCAAGTCGCGGGTGCGGTTCTCGGGTGCGGGATGGGTGGAGAGAAACTGCGGCGGACTGCCGCCGCCCGTCTGCGCCATCTTCTGCCACAGCGTGACCGCGGCGCGTGGGTCGTAGCCGGCGCGCGCCGCGAGCTCCACGCCGATGCGGTCGGCCTCGCGCTCGTCCTCGCGCGAATTCGGCAGGTTGATGGTCACGTCGGCAACGATGCCGGCCAGCTGCATGCCGGCATCGCCGAGGCCGAGAAGGGCGCCACCCAGCGAAAGCAACCCCTGCTGCACCGCCGCCTGCGAGGCGCGCTCGCGCCCGTGCTCACGCAGCGCATGCGCCATCTCGTGCCCCATCACCGCCGCGAGCTCGTCGTCGGTCAACCGCAACTGGTCAATGAGCCCCGTATAGACCGCCACCTTGCCGCCCGGCATGGCCCAGGCATTGACCTCGTTCGAGGTGATGACGTTGACCTCCCACGCCCAGCGCGGGGCATCGGGGCGGAACGCGCCGGTCGCGCCGATCAGGCGCTGGGCGATCGCGCGCACGCGGGCGACCTGCGCCGGGTTGCGGTTGAGCGCGCCCTTGCCCGCCGCTTTCCTGATTTCCTGCTGGTACGCGAGCGAGGCGCTGCGGTTGACCTGGTCGGCGGACAGCAGCATCGCCTGCCTGCGGTCCACCCCGACCGTTCCCGGTTGCGTGGTCTGCACCGTCTGGCACGAGGCGAGCGCAACCGTCCCGAGCAGAAGCAGCGCACGCGCACATCGCAGCGTCAGGGATTGCTTGCTCATGTGGCCATCCCGGCACTCACCTCACGGCGAATTCAGGCAACCGGGGCTAACCGCGCAGGGCTTCCGGGTTGACCACGTATTCACGGTTCGGCGCGCCGTCGAGCACGCTCAGGAGATTGCGCACGACCGTCAGCGCCTTGCGATCGAGCGATTCGCGCGCGTTGCCGGCCATGTGCGGCGCGACGACGACGTTCTTCAGCGTGAAGAGCGGGCTGTCGGTCAGCGGCGGCTCCGGAGAGAACACGTCAATGCCCGCGCCGGCGAGTCTTCCCGCGGCGAGCGCCGCGTAGAGCGCGGCCTCGTCCACCAGGCCTCCGCGCGCCGTGTTGATGAGCCGGGCCGCGGGCTTCATGCGCGCGATCCGCGCGGCGTCGAACAGGCCCGCGGTCTCGGGCGTCTTGGGGCAGTGGATGGTGACGAAATCGGCGCGCGGCAGCGCAGCGTCGAGATCGGGGACCGGCACACAGCCCGCCGCGCGCACCGCCTCGGCCGGGACGTACGGATCGTACACTTCGACCGCCATCTCCATGGCGAGGCAGCGCCGGGCGACGCGCGTGCCGATGCGGCCGAAGCCGATGATGAGCAGCATCTTGCCGAGCAGCTCGGTGGGGAGCGCGTCGTAGCGCTCGTGCCAGCGGCCCTGCCGCGGCAGTGAGTCCATATGGGCACCGCCCTTGCACAGGTGGAGCATCATGTAGAGCGCGTACTCGGCCACCGTGGGCGAATTGTCGGTCCCGCAGGTCATCAGCGGGATGCCGCGGCGGGTCAGCGCCTCGACGTCCACCGCGTCGTAGCCCACGCCGATCCGGCCAACCGCGCGCAACCGGGGCGCGGCCTCGATGTCGGCCGCGCGCAACGGCGTGGTCGTGAGCGCAACGCCGTCCGCATCGCGCAGGAGCTGCCGGAATCCGGACGTCGGCACGGTCGGAGAGAACGCAACGGAATCCACGTCCGCCCGGCTCTTCGCCAGATCCCAGCCGGTGCGCGCCATCGTCTCCGGCAGCAGCAGCTTCTTCCTGGTCGTCGTCATCGTCTTATCGGAGCATCCGGTGCTTGCGAATGATCGGGGTCAGGGCTTGATGCCGAGCAGCTTCGCCGCCGTTTCGCCCAGCATCATCCGGCGCTCCTTGTCGGTGAAGCCCGGCGCCTTGAGGATATGGTCCACCGACTTCGACTGCCACGGGATCGGATGGTCGGTGCCGATGACGAGCCGGTTCGAGCCGACTTCGGCGGCGAGGTGCCGCAGCGCTTCGGAGGTAAATACGAGCGTGTCGTAGTACATCTGCCGCAGGTACTCGGTCGGCTTTTTCTTCAGCTTGACGCCGGTGTCCATGTCGGGCGCGACGCGCAGGCAGTTGTCCGACCGCGGGGCGTAGGACGGCAGGTAGCCGCCGCCGTGGGCCGAGCAGATCTTGAGCCCCGGGAAACGGTCGAGCGTCCCTTCGAAAATGAGGTGCGAGAGCGCGATCGTGGTGTCGAGCGGGTTGCCGATGGTGTTCGCGAGCCAGCCGTTGCCCTTGAACCGCTTCGCGAGGTCCGGCGTGCTCTGCGGATGGATGAAGATCAGCACGCCGAGCTCCTCGGCCTTCGCCCAGAACGGGTGAAATTTCGGGTCGGAGAACTCCAGCCCGGCGACGCTCGCGCCGACCGCCGCGCCGCGCAGCCCGAGCTTCTTTACCCCGTCCACGAGCTGCTGGACTGCCAGGTCCGGATACTGCAGTGCGACCGAGGCGAACGCGACGAAGCGGTCGGGGTACGTCGCGCAGAATTCGGCGAGCTTCTCGTTCTGGATCCTGACCACCTCGGCCGCGAGGTCGCGCTCCGCCTGGTACCACTGCGGGTTGATGCTGAGCGCCTCCATGTCTATGCCCTGCTCGTCCATCTCCCGGATGCGCCTCGCTCCGACTTCGCCGATCCCCGGCCCCCGCTGGTCTTCCAGCTTCAGCCCCAGCAGCGCCAGCGCCTCCGGGATCACGCAGTGCGCGTGCACGTCAATCGTCTTCACGCGGCGGCCGGCCACCACGACCTGGCGGCGACGCCCGGCCGGCTTCGTTCGCGCCTTTCCTTTTGCAGCCGGCCGCGCCCGGGCGCGCGCGGCGCCCAGCATTTCGCAACCGGTAAAGGCGATGCCGGCCATCGGGACGACCGCGTTCCTGGTGACTTCACTGCGAACGTGCATTTTTTCTCCTTGGTCAGAAAGGTAATTTGCGTCCGGTTTCAACGTTATCAGGCTCCCTCCGCCGTCGCGGGATTCCACTGCCCCTTCCGCATGCGCGTGATCGTGATGCTCGCGAACACGCCGGCCTTGGTAAAGGGGTCGCCATCCGAAAAAGCCCTGGCTTCAGCACGGCTGTTCACATGGACGACGAACAGGCTGCCGGTGGCCTGCGTGCCGTCGTCGGTCTGCGTCGCGCCCGCGAGCACCAGTATGCCTTTCTGGCTCTGCAGGTAATCGCGGTGGGGCTGCATGAACTTCTCGCGGATCGCGGCGGATTTCGGCTTGTCAACGCAAGAAATGGCCCATAGCATGGCGGGTCTCCTTTCGGTGTGTTGGTCCGGCGTGACGCCGCCGTCACTATAGCGGAACGAGCCCTTTATTTTCCAGTCGCCCCGGGTGCGGGCAGGAGCCTTCCGGGGTTGATTTTATCCGAAGACCAACGGCGGTTTCACTGTTTTTCCCGGTGCCCCGGCGGTTTAATAGACGTCGCGCAGATACCGCCCCGCCTTCGTGAGCTTCGCGAGGTATTCCTTCGCCCGCTCCTCCGTCATCCCGCCCTGCTCCGCCGCGATCTCCTTCAACGCCCGCTCCACGTCCGCCGCCATACGCCGGGCGTCGCCACAGACGTAGAAATACGCGCCCTCTTCCAGCCAGCGCCACAGCTCCGCGGCGCTCTCCTTCATGCGGTGCTGGACGTACACCTTGTGCGCCTGGTCGCGCGAGAAGGCGAGATCGAGCCGGCTGAGGACGCCTTTCCTGAGATAGCCCTCGATCTCGCCGCGGTAGAGGAAGTCGAACTCGCGCTTCTGGTTGCCGAAGACGAGCCAGTTCTTCCCCGCCGCACCGGTTGCCGCGCGCTCCTGGAGGAAGGCGCGGAACGGCGCGAGGCCGGTGCCCGGGCCCACCATGACGATCGGCGCGGCGGAATCCGCCGGCAGCGAAAAGGCGTGCGCGGGCTGGAGATAAACCGGCACGCGCGCGCCGCGTCGCAGCCGGTCGGCGAAAAAGGTGGACGCGACGGCCGCATAGCCGCGCCACCCCAGATCGTAGCGCACCACCGAGACCGTGAGGTGGACCTCGCCCGGATGGCAGCGGAGCGAGGAAGCGATGGAATACAGACGCGGTTGCAAAGGCGCCAGCGCCAGCACGAAGTCCGCGACCGGCGGGCGCGCCGAGCGGAAGCGCACCAGCGCGTCGAACACGTCGTGCACGGCCGGGCCGGCGGCCTCCTGGTCGTCCGCCGCGAGCCGCGCGAGCTGCGTTGCCTCGATGTCGTCGCGTGCGTGGCGCGACAGCAGCCGGAAGAGCTCCTCGCCCGGCTCGCGCAGGTCGCAGCGCCGGGCGAGCGCCTCGCGCACCGCCATCGAACGCCCGTCGGGCAGCGTCACCGGCTCCGAGCCCTTCGCGCGCAGGATCGCCAGGATCAGCTCGACCTCCTCGCCGCAGTTGACCGGCCACACGCCGAGCGAGTCGCCGGGGCGGTAAGAGAGACCGGTGCCGGCGAGCGACAGCACGACGTTCTGGGTCTGCTTCTCCGCGCCGGGACGGTTGAGCGGTTCGCTCCTCAGCAACCAGGCCAACGCCGGCTGATCCCGCGTCGGAGCAGATTTTTCCGATGGCTGGAGTACCGGTTCGATCACCCTGAGTGCCTCCGGCCCCCGTGCCGGAGGCGCTTCGGCGACGAGCGCCTTCAGCATCTTCGCGGTCGCCTTGCCGCCCGGCACGCAGCGCGCGAGGTCCTTCTCGCTGCCCGTGGCGATCGCCTCCGAATAGGTCCTGCACAGATAGCCGCACTGGCCGCAGTCGAGCTGTCCCATCGCCGCCATCATGCGAAGCGCGGGCGGCCTGCCTTCCGCGAGCTTCATGCGTTCCTCCAGCGCGAGCGCCGGATCGTGCCACGGAAAATCCTCCGGCGGCTCTGCCGGGACCGCGGCCGTCGCGGAGCCGGGTTGCTGCGCCGCGAGCAGTCCCGCGAAGAAACCGTTCAGCCACGCGCGCTGCGCGGGCGTGAACGGCGCCGTCTCCGGAACCAGCGGCGTCGGGCTGACTGGCGGGGTCATGTCTCCCATGGGGTTCAAGTGCAGAAAGAACGGAGTTGCTCGACCGTATGCCGGCGTGCGAAGACGTGGAACGGCTCCGCCGGCGAGGCGCGTTGCGCGAGATAGGCTGCGAGCAGCCGCTCGACCACGGCCGGCAGCTCGTCGGCGCGGACGTCGCGCAGGACTTCACGCGCGAGTCCCCGGTCCGCGCCGCAGCCGCCGCCGACGTGAAGGTGGTAGCCCTCGACTTCCGCGTCCTCGCTCACCGGCACCCTGGCGGCGAGCAGCCCGATGTCGCCGATGTAGTGCTGCGCGCAGGAATGGTGGCAGCCGGTCAAATGGATGTTGACCGGCACATTGAGCCCGGCGACCGGCGCCCCCCCGTGGAGGCGCGCCTCGACGTGCTCGATGACCGCCTGCGCGTGCCGCTTGGTGTCGGAGGCGGAGAACCTGCATCCGGTGCTGCCAGTGCACGCGACCACGCCCGCGCGCACGCTGCCGGCGCGCCACGCCAGCCCCAGCGTCTCGATCTCGTGCTTCACGGCATCCACATGGCCCTCGGGAATGTCGGAGAGGATGAGGTTCTGCCAGACGGTGAGCCGGATGGTGCCGGAGCCATGATGGGCGGCGATGCGCGCGAGACCTCTCATCTGCGCCGCCTCCATGCGCCCGACCGGCAGCACGACGCCGACATAGCTCAGGCCCGGCTGCTTCTGCGGATGCACGCCGATGTGGCCGCGGCGGTCGAGCGGCGGCCTGGGCCCGCAGTCGGCGGGCGCCAGGCGCGGCAGCGCCTCGCCCAGCGCCTTCTCGGTTTCGGCGAGATACCAGTCGAGCCCGTGGCGGTCAATCACGTACTTCATGCGCGCCTTCGTCCGGTCGGTGCGGTCGCCGTGCTCGATGAACACGCGCACGATCGCGATCGCCACCGGGACGCACTGCTCGGGACGGAGCGCGACGCCCAGGTCGCGCGCGAAGTCGCCGTGGCCGGTGACGCCGCCGAGCAGCACGCGGAAATAGACGCCCGGGGGCAGGCGCCTGCCCTCGCCCACCCGTACCGCGCTGAAGCCGATGTCGTTGGTGTCCTCGAGCGACGCCACCGCGCCGCCGCCGTCGAAGGCGATGTTGAACTTGCGCGGCAGGCCGTACAGCTCGCGGTGGTTGAGGATGGCGTGGTGGAGCGCCGTCCCGAGCGGGCGCGTGTCGTAGAGTTCCTGCGGGTCAATGCCGGCCGTCGGGTTGCCGGTGATGTTGCGGATGTTGTCCGCACCCGAGCCGCGCGAGGTGATGCCGGCCGCCGCGAGCCCCGTCAGCACGTTGATCGTGTCGGCCGCCCTGATCTCGCGGATTTGCAGGTTCGCGCGCGTGGTGACGTGCGCGTAGCCGCCGCCTCAGCGCTCGGCGAGGTCCGCCACGGCGTCGAGCTGATGCGCGGTGAGGATGCCGTTCGGCAGGCGCAGCCGGCACATGAAGGCATCCTGCGCCGGCGCGACGTAGAACAGCCCGTGGAACTTTA
>DAIDBG010000334.1 GCA_027310225.1 bacterium
ACGCCTCATGGCGAAACAGGGGCTGCTCGGCATCACCATCCCCGAGAAGGACGGCGGCCAGGGCGGCACGCTCATGGACGCGGTGATCGCGATCGAGACGGTGGCGCTGGTGTGCCCGCGCAGCGCCGACGTGGTGCAGGCAGGCAACTTCGGCGCGATCCGCGTGCTCGCGGAATACGGCACCGAGGACCAGAAGAAGCGTTATCTGAAGCGGCTGCTCTCCGGCGAGGGCGTGATCTGCGTCGGCATGACCGAGCCGGAAGCGGGATCCGCCGTGACCGAGCTGAAGACCACCGCCACGCCCGACGGCGAGGGCTACCGCGTCAGCGGCGAGAAGATCTTCACCACGCACGCGCCGTACGCCGACGTGATGCTCGCCTACGTGCGCTACGGCCCGGGCGTCGGCGGCATCGGCTCGGTGCTGATTGACCTCAAGGCGAAGGGCGTGAAGCAGGGCAAGCGCTCGCGCTTCATGAACGGCGAGGAATGGGTCACCACCTGGTTCGACAACGTCCACGTGCCGCCCGAGAACGTGGTGCTGCGCGAGGGCGGCTTCAAGAAGCAGATCTCCGGTTTCAACGTCGAGCGCATCGGCAACACCGCGCGCTCGCTCGCGCTCGGGCGCTACTGCTACGAGGAGGCGCGCAAGTGGGCGCTCGAGCGCAGGCAGTTCGGGCGCGTGCTCGCCGAATTCCAGGGGCTGCAATGGAAGTTCGCCGACATGAAGGTGAAGCTGGATGCGGGGCAGCTGCTGCTCTACCGCGCGGTGGCGAACGCCGACCGCGGCTTTCCGTCGGCGGAGGAGACCGCGATCGCGAAAGTGTTCTGCAACCAGGCCGGCTTCGAGATCGCCTCCGAGGCGATGCAGGTGATGGGCGGCATGGGCTACACCGAGGACACGCTCGTCGAGTGGTGCTTGCGCAAGTGCCGCGGCTGGATGATCGCCGGCGGCTCGATCGAGGTCCTGAAGAACCGCATCGCCGAATCCGTTTTCGGGAGGACGTTTTCACAGCGTCCCTCGAAAACGGATAAAGGATAAGCCACGCGAGGTCGTTTTCGCCTCTCCTCCCCCGTGACATTTGAAGCCGCGCTTAACGCGGCGCCCCCAGCATCCGCAGAAATAAGTACGATGCCCGACCAGAAGCTCGCCCAAGCACTGTTTGCGCCGCGCTCGATCGCGCTCATCGGCGCTTCCGGCGACGCGGCCAAGAACACCTCGCGCCCGCAGCGCTTCCTGCGCAAGCACGGATTTAGCGGCGCGGTTTTTCCGATCAATCCCGGACGTGATGAGATTCTGGGTGAAAAGGCCTATCCCGACCTTCGGGCAGTCGCCGCGCCGGTGGACCACGCCTTCATCATGGTGCCGACCAGCGCGGTGGTGGAGGCGGTCGCCCAGTGCTGCGAGAAGAAGGTCAGGGTCGCCACCATCTTCAGCGACGGCTTCGCCGAGACCGGCGCCGAGGGCCGGCGGCGCCAGGACGCCGTCATCGAGATCGCGCGCGCCGGCGGCGTGCGCGTGCTCGGGCCCAACTGCATCGGGGTCATCAATACCCGCGGCGGGCTCGCGCTGTCGGTCAACGCCGTGCTTGAGAAGGCGGAGATCGCCGCCGGGCCGGTCGCGATCGTCTCGCAGAGCGGCAGCATGATGGGCAGCCTCATGTCGCGCGGCCAGGGCCGGGGGCTCGGCTTCTCCAAGCTGGTCTCGGTCGGCAACGAATCGGACGTGAGCGTGGGCGAAGTCACCGCGATGCTCGCGGACGATCCCGATACGCGCGTGATCCTGCTCTTCATGGAAACGGTGCGCGACGCCGATTGCCTCGCCGCGGCGGCGCGGCGCGCCTACGCGGCGGGGAAGCCCGTCGTCGTCTTCAAGCTCGGCCGCTCGGAGGTGGGCGTGGAGCTCGCCTCCTCGCACACCGGCGCGATGACCGGCTCCGACGAGACCGCGGACGCGTTCTTCCGCGCCCACGGCATGCTGCGGGTCGAGCTGCTCGAGACGCTGTTCGAGCTGCCGCAGCTCATCGCCGGGCGCCGGCCCGCCCCACGCCACCGCGTCGCCGTGCTCACCACCACCGGCGGCGGCGCGGCCACGGTCGTGGACCGGCTGGGCGTGCTCGGCGTCGAGGTCGTGCCGCCCACCGACGAAGTCATCGCCAGCCTCGCGCGCAGGAACATCCGCATCGGGAAAGCCCGGCTCACCGATCTCACGCTCGCCGGCACCAAAAAGGAAATCTACAGCGGGGTGCTCAACGAGCTGCTCGCCTCCGATCATTGCGACCTCACGCTGGCGGTAGTCGGCAGCTCCTCCCAGTTTCAGCCGCACCTCGCGATTGACCCGATTCTCGAAGCCGGAACCGCAGGCAAGCCGCTCGCCGTGTTCTGCGCGCCGCAGGCCGATGCCTCCCTGAAGCTTCTCCACGACGCCGGCATCGCCGCCTTCCGCACCCCGGAGGCCTGCGCCGACGCGATCCGCGCCTGGCGCGACTGGCGCGCTCCGGGACAAGCGCCGCCCCCGGACCGCGCGCGGGCCGCCGCCGCGCAGCAGCTCTTCGGGTCGGCCCGGCGCCTCAACGAGCACGAGGCGTGCCGTGTGTTCGCGGCGCTCGGCGTGCCGGCCGCGCGCTCCGAGGTGATCACGACGCCGGGTCAGGCGGTGAAGGTCGAATTCCCCGTGGTGGCGAAGGTGCTCTCCTCGGACATCGCGCACAAGACCGAAGCGCGCGCGGTACGGCTCGATCTGGCGTCCCAGGAGGAGCTGGCGGCGGCATGCGAGGAAATTCTCGTGAACGCGCGCGCTTACAGGAAGGATGCTCGGATCGAGGGCGTGCTGGTGCAGCGCATGGAGCGCGGCCTCGCCGAGGTGATTCTCGGCTACAAGCGCGATCCGCAGGTCGGCCCCGTGGTGGTGCTCGGCGTGGGCGGCGTGCTCGCCGAGATCTACCGCGATTTCGCGGTGCGGCTCGCGCCGGTCAGTCAGGAAGAAGCGGCGCGCATGATCGAGGAAGTCAGGGGGCTCGCCGTGATCCGCGGCTACCGCAATCTCTCGAAAGGGGACTGCGAGGCACTGGCGCAGGCCGTGGCCGCGTTCTCGCAGCTCGCCGCGCTCGCGCCCCGCGTGCTGGAGGCCGAGGTGAACCCGCTCATCGTCAAGCCCGAAGGCGCGGGCGTGGTGGCCGTGGACGGCTTGCTCGTCCTCGCGGAAAATTAACCGCCAAGATGGCATGGACGCCTCCCGCCCCTTGGGGGGAGGCGAGCATGCCATCTTAATGAGGAGAGCGGGGGTTGGCCAAGGTGAAGCGGGGCTCTCACAATCCTGACGGCATCGAATGCCAAGGTGACTGTTCCCA
>DAIDBG010000335.1 GCA_027310225.1 bacterium
GGCGGCCGTTCGGGGCGCCGAGCGAGCTGGACTTCCAGCGCAAGGTCCTGCGTGCCGCGCTCTCGCTGTTCGAGCGCGAGTCGGGCCCCGTGCTGGAGGACTTTCCCGAGGAGGCTCCGGCGGCGGATGCTCCGGCCGAAGGCTTCGCCTGTCCGGTCAGCTTTGCCGCGGCGGGCGTGAAGGACGGGGGTCTGGCCGGGGCGATGCGCCGTGAAATCGCGCAACTGGCGCCTTGGTACGACCTCGCGGTGCGGCGGCGCGGCCGCACCACGGTAGGCATCTCCGGAATGAAAGTGGAGGAGGCAGCCGGCCATGCGGCCTCCTATCTCGACGGCGCGCCGCGACCTGCCGCGATCCCCGGCCTGTCGGCCGGCGTCGCGCTGAAGCGCGCCTGCGACGACATCAAGGCGTTCTACTACGAGGCCGCGGCGGCGCAGCCGGGAAACCTCTCGTCCGCGGCCATCCATGACTGGTTCTGGCGCGAAACGGCCGCCGCCCGGGTATTCCTGGCGATCCAGCAGGCTTGCCTGAAGAGCGATGATCCGTCGCTGCAGCCGCTCGGCAAGCTCAGCCTGATTCCCCGCGCCGTGTCTCATTCCCTGGGCAGGCGCGCCTGAAGCCGCAGAAGCCCTGAGTCGCTAGACGGCCAGGACGACCGGTACTCGCGCCGTGCGTTGACCCCAACCCTCTGATTGGGCTAATCTTTCACCTTTGTCCTGAAGGGCGGCGGGCCGATGCCAAAGTCGTCTAGGTCCGAGCAACCTCAATCCCTCGAAGCGGCGCTGGCGGAGTTGGAGAAGATCGTAACCAGCATGGAGGGGGGCGACCTGCCGCTCGAGCGCTCGCTCGCAGCGTACAAGCGCGGCGCGGAGCTGCTCAAGTACTGCCAGGCGGCCCTGCAGGATGCGCAGCAGCAGGTCAAGGTGCTGGAGGACGGCATCCTGCGGGACTTCAAGAGTGACGACAACAACGACAACGACTGACTTTTCCGCCTGGGCACACCAGCACCTGCAGCGGGTCGAGGCGGTGCTGCAGCGCGTGCTGCCGGCCCCGGAGATTGCACCGCAGCGGCTGCACCAGGCGATGCGCTACGCGGTGCTGGGGGCGGGGAAACGCGTGCGCCCGCTACTCGCCTTCGCCGCCGGCGAGCTGGCGCATGCCGATCCCGCGCGGGTGGAGATCGTGGCGGCGGCGGTGGAGTTCGTCCACGCCTATTCGCTGGTGCACGACGACCTGCCGTGCATGGACGACGACGTGCTGCGGCGGGGCAGGCCCACGTGCCACGTCCAGTACGGCGAGGCGACCGCGCTGCTCGTGGGCGATGCGCTGCAGAGCCTCGCGTTCCAGTTGCTCGGCGAGTACCGGCTCGCCGATGACATGCGGACCCAGCTCGAGATGGTGAAGCTGCTCGCCGCGGCCTCCGGATCGCGCGGCATGGCGGGCGGGCAGGCGATTGACCTGGAGTCCACGGGGAAGCACCTCACCATGCCCGAGCTCGAGTTCATGCACATCCACAAGACCGGCGCGTTGATCCGCGCGGCGGTCTTGATGGGCGCGCGCTGCGGCAACGGTCTTGACGGGAAAGGACTCTCGCAGATAGACCTGTTCGCCAAGCTGATCGGCCTGGCGTTCCAGGTGGTGGACGACGTGCTCGACGCCGAAGCCCCGACCGCCACGCTCGGCAAGACCGCGGGCAAGGACGCCAAGGACGGGAAGCCCACCTACGTCAGCGCGCTGGGCGCGGGCCGCGCCCGGACGTTCGCGCAGGAGCTGCGGCAGCAGGCGCTCGCCGCGCTTGCCGCCTTTGAGGGGCGTGCGTTGAGGCTGCGCCAGCTCGCGGACTTCATCGTGCTGCGGGAGTTCTGACCGCAGTGTTGCCTGTTGAATGAAAAGCGCGGAGTCCGTCCAGATGTCGGAAAATATCCTCGATTCAACACCCGGCATTCAAGACTCATCACCCGGCTCTCCAGTGTACGACCTGCTCAAGACCATCAACTACCCGCACGAGCTGCGCGGCCTCGACGTGAAGCAGCTGAAGCAGCTCGCCGGCGAGCTGCGCGCCTTCCTGCTCGAGTCGGTCAGCCAGACCGGAGGCCACCTCTCGTCCAACCTCGGCACGGTGGAGCTCACGATCGCGCTGCACTACGTGTTCGACACGCCCCACGACCGCATCGTGTGGGACGTGGGGCACCAGACCTACGGCCACAAGGTACTCACCGGGCGGCGCGAGGGCATGAAGCGGCTCCGGATGTGGGGCGGGCTGTCGGGCTTCCCGCGGCGCGAGGAGAGCGAGTACGACACTTTCGGCACGGCGCACTCGAGCACTTCCATCAGCGCCGCGCTCGGCATGGCGGTCGCATCCAGAATGGCGGGCGTGAAACGCCACGTGGTGGCGGTGATCGGCGACGGCGCGATGACCGCCGGCATGGCGTTCGAGGCGCTCAACAACGCCGGCGCCCTGGACACCGACCTGCTGGTGATCCTCAACGACAACGAGATGTCAATCTCGCCGCCGGTGGGGGCGCTGAACAAGTACCTCGCCAAGCTCATGTCGGGACGCTTCTATTCGGCGGCAAGGCGGGCCGGGGAGAAGGTGCTGGGCGAGCTCGCGCGGCGTGCCGAGGAGCACATGAAGGGGATGGTCACGCCCGGCACCCTGTTCGAGGAAATGGGCTTCAACTACATCGGCCCGATCGATGGCCACGACCTCGACGCGCTGATCCCGACGCTCAGGAACATGAGGGAGCTCGGGGGGCCGCAGTTCCTGCACGTGGTGACGAAGAAGGGACAGGGCTACAAGCTCGCCGAGGCCGACCCGGTGCTCTACCACGGCGTCTCCAGGTTCGACGCCACCAACGGCATCATCGGCGGCAAGGGCGGCGGCAAGCTCACCTATACGCAGGTGTTCGGCGAATGGCTGTGCGACATGGCGGCGAAGGATCCCCGGCTCGTCGGCATCACGCCGGCGATGCGCGAGGGCTCGGGACTGGTGAAGTTCGCGGAAAGGTACCCCGAGCGCTATTTCGACGTCGGCATCGCCGAGCAGCACGCGGTCACCTTTGCTGCCGGGCTCGCCTGCGAGGGCCGCAAGCCGGTGGTCGCAATCTATTCGACCTTCCTGCAGCGCGCCTACGACCAGCTGATCCACGACGTGCAGATCCAGAACCTGCCCATCCTGTTCGCCATTGACCGCGCCGGGCTGGTGGGGGCGGACGGTGCCACTCACAACGGCAGCTTCGATCTCACCTATCTGCGCTGCCTGCCGAACATGACGGTGATGACGCCCGCCGACGAGAACGAGTGCCGGCAGATGCTCTACACCGCGTTCCAGATGAGCACGCCGGCGGCGGTGCGCTACCCGCGCGGCACCGGGCCGGGGGTGGAGGTCCGTGAGGAGATGAGCGCCCTGCCCATCGGCAAGGGCGAGGTCCGCCGCCGCGGCAAAAACCTCGCGATCCTCGCCTTCGGGCCGATGCTCGCGCCCGCCCTCCAGGCGGCGGAGGAGCTCGACGCGACGGTAGCCAGCATGCGCTTCGTCAAGCCGCTCGACAAGGAGCTGGTGCTGCAGCTCGCGGCCGCCCACGACCTGCTCGTGACCGTGGAGGAGAACGTCGTCATGGGCGGGGCGGGAAGCGCCGTGCTCGAGGCGCTGCAGAAAGCGGGCAAGGCCGCGTCCGTGCTGCAGCTGGGTCTTCCCGACCGCTTCATTGACCAGGGCGATCCGGGAATTCAGCTCGCTCACGCCGGTCTCAACAAGGAGGGCATCGTCAAGTCCATCCGCGCAAGGATTTTGCCGGAGCAGCCCCGGCAAAATCCTTGAGGGTAGAATTGTCTTTTCCGCTGCCGCGGAAAAGGTAATGGAAGCACGAGCGGGATCGTATCCCGGCTGAGGCCGGGGTGCCTATGACGCTGAACAGGCAAATGCTCGAAGAGAACGAAATGAACGGCTACGCCGGGTACGCCAAGGTTGACCAGTACAACCCGGCGGCCGTGCAGCGCATCGCCGAGAAATTCCGCGTCATCCTCAAGGACCTCGGCATAGATCCCGAGCGCGAAGGCCTGAAGAAGACGCCGGAGCGCGTGGCGAAGGCGCTGCAGTTCCTGACCCACGGCTACGACCTCGATCCCGCGGAGATCCTGCGCTCGGCGATGTTCCGCGAGGAGTACCAGCAGATGGTGATCGTGAAGGACATCGAGCTCTATTCGCTGTGCGAGCACCATGTCCTGCCGTTCTTCGGCAAATGCCACGTCGCCTACATCCCCGACGGCCGCATCGTGGGGCTGTCCAAGATCCCGCGCGTGGTGGACGCCTTCGCGCGCCGGCTGCAGGTGCAGGAGCGGCTGACGGTCGAGATCCGCAACTGCATCGAGGAGACGTTGAAGCCGCAGGGGGTCGCGGTGGTGATCGAGGCACAGCACCTGTGCATGGTCATGCGCGGCATCCAGAAGCAGCATTCGGTCGCGACCACCTCCGCCTTCACCGGCGAGTTCAACGCCGAGAAGACCCGCGCCGAGTTCATGCGGCTGATCGGTCGCGGGACGCCCCTCGGTTGAGAGGTCCAGTGGCTGATGAATGGCGACCGCCCGATGCGAAGAATCATGACCGCGCCCGATAAGACGAGCGAGTACGCAGTCGAGAGCATCCTGCCCGATGTGCGCAGGGGCCGGATGGTGATCATCGTGGACGACAAGGACCGCGAGAACGAGGGCGATCTCTTCGTCGCCGCTGAGCGCGCCACGCCCGAGGCGATCAATTTCATGGCGGCGCAGGGCCGCGGCCTCGTCTCGCTGGCGCTGACCGAGGAGCGCATGCGCCAGCTGGGGTTGTCGCTGATCACGGACGACACCGGCAACCAGACCCGGTTCGGCACCGCCTTCGCTACCCCGATTGACGCACGCGAAGGCGTGAGCTCGGGCATGTCGGCCTACGACCGGGCCCGCACCATCGCGGTCGCGATTGCGGACGGCGCCAAGCCCACCGACCTCATCCGTCCCGGCCGGCTGCAGACCCTGCGCGCGGTGGACGGCGGCGTGCTGGCACGCCGCGGGCACACCGAGGCGGCGGTTGACCTCGCGCGGCTGGCGGGGCTCAAGCCCGCGGGCGTGATCTGCGAGATCATGAAACACGACGGCACCATGGCGCGCATGCCCGATCTCGAGCGCTTTGCGCGCGAGCACGATCTGAAAATTCTCAGGGTTGCCGACCTCGTCGCCTACCGCCAGAACGAGCGCCAGGTGCGGCGCCGCGCGGAGACGCGGCTGCCCACGCGCAAGGCGGGCGACTTCCGCCTCATGGTTTACAGCGACAATCTCGAGACCCAGGCCCTGATTGCGCTCGTCAAGGGCGAGGTGAAGCCCGATACGCCGACGCTGGTGCGGCTGCATTCGCAGTGCCTGACCGGCGACGTCTTCGGGTCCGAGCGCTGCGACTGCGGCGAGCAGCTCGACGCCGCGCTGGCGATGATCGAGAAGGCGGGCGCGGGCGTCCTCGTCTATATGTTCGACGAGGGCCGCGGCATCGGGCTCCTCAACAAGATGCGCGCCTACGCGCTGCAGGACCGGGGCCACGACACGGTCGAGGCGAACCACGCGCTCGGTTTTGCCGCCGACATGCGCGACTACAAAGCCGGGGCGCACATCCTCTTCGACCTCGGCGTGAGGAAGGTGCGGCTCATGACCAACAATCCCGACAAGGTCGCCGCGCTGGAGGAGTACGGTCTCACCGTCACCGAGCGCGTTCCGATCGAGGTCGCGCCGGGGAAATCGAACCGCGACTACCTGCGGACCAAGCGCGCCAAGTTCGGCCACCTGCTCTCGATGGCGGCGGAACCGCTGGAACCCGGATCCGCGGTCCGGAGCCCGGTGAAGGCGCGCCCCAAGCGTTGACCGCCGCGCCCCGATCACGAGTCACGCCCTCACCAGTCACGCCTCATCAATAACGCTTGGTAAGCGTCATCGTGACGCCGTCGCGCTTCATTTCCATGCGGTTGAGAAAGCTCATGCCGAGGAGCACGATGGGAAGCCGGTCGCCCTCGAGGACTTCGGCGTCCACGTTGTTGGCCGTGACGTCCCCCACGCGCACGGTGTCGAGCTTGACGCGATAGACCGCTACTACTCCGTTCGCGGTCAGAGAGCGGCCGCGCGCGCCGGAGAGATAGTTGACCCCGAGCCGCCTCGCCTCGGTGCTCGACAGTACGACCGAAGAGGCGCCGGTGTCCACCATGAAGCGCACCGTGTTTCCATTGATCGAACCGGTGGTGAAGAAATGGCCGCGCGCGTCCGCGGTGAGCGTCACGGTGCCGCCGCCCCCACCGCCGAACGCCGTCGTCGCGACGGCCGCGCCCTGGCCGGCCGCGAGCGTCTGCCGCTTGCCGCCGACTTCAAAAGTGGCCGAGTCGCTGTCGGCGCTGATCAGCCTGACGCCCTCGGGCGTGGACTCTCCGACCGAGAGCGTGCGCGGCTTCCCGCCATGGATGGAAACCACGGCCTTGTTCGGGAACAGACCGACGACGTTGATGTCGCCGGCGGAGGCGGGTGCGGGCGCGAGCGCGAGTAGAAAAAGAGCCGGAATTAACCTAAGATTTTGCATGTTGAATTCCGCTTCAGCAGCCTGTCGGGATGCCGGGTCCGACAGGCAGCTGGTGAACGGTGAAATCCGTCGCGATATTGTCGGGTTCCGGCATGACGTCGGCTGAGCCGACATCAGCCTACACCGAAAACGGCAAGAAAAGACGATGAGACCCGTTGCCGTCTTTCGCCACGCAGCGACTGAAGGCCCGGGCTATTTTGCCACCTACCTTGACCGCCATGGCGTGCCGTGGCGGGTGGTCAGGGTGGACGAGGGCGAGGCGCTGCCGGAAAATCCGCGTCAATTCAGCGGGCTGGTTTTCATGGGTGGGCCGATGAGCGTGAACGACGATCTGCCGTGGATCGAAGCCGCTCTGCGACTGATCCGCGCCGCGGCCGGTGCTGGCGTCCCGGTGCTGGGCCATTGCCTCGGCGGCCAGCTCATGGCAAAGGCGCTCGGCGGAGAGGTCACGCGCAACCCCGTGAAGGAGATCGGCTGGGGCCGGGTGAACGTGGCGCGCAACGGCGTCGCCAGCCGGTGGTTCGGCGCGGACATCAGGTCGTTCGAGTCGTTCCACTGGCACGGCGAAACCTTTTCCATCCCGCCCGGCGCGACGCGGGTCGCCTCGAGCCCGTACTGCAAGAACCAGGCGTTCGTGCTCGACGGGCACCTTGGCATGCAGTGCCACGTCGAGATGACGCCCGCGCTCGTGCGCACCTGGTGCCACGGCTGGGGGAAGGAAGTGCAGTCGCTCGCGCGCCGCATGCCTTCGGTGCAGACGCCGGCGCAGATGACGGAGGCGGTGGAGGAGAAGGTGCACGCGCTGAGCGCGGTGGCCGACCGACTCTACGACCGCTGGACGGCAGGGCTCGCGCACAAGTGACGGCCGGGGAGGCGCGGCGGAGCAAGCCGGCCCGCGCGGACGGCCGCGTGTGAGAAAAGCTCAGCGTGCGTTCAGTTGAAAATCCAGTCGGCGGTCCGGCCCGGGGCGCTCAATTCCCGGACGAGCGCTCGTACTTCGGTTTCTTCCCACTCGAGGCCGGGAGCCTCTCCGCCCCAACCCTCGGATTCCTGCTCCAGCGGGACTTCATCTTCATCGCTACCGTACACGTCATCGAGCATCATCGCCGCCTCCGTGTGTGTTCGGCGCAGCGGGGCAATCACCCGACCGCCGCGCCATCGCGCTCCCAGCGACGTTCATGTTGAGCGCGCCACACCCGCGGCACAATCAAGGAAACTATCGATTTTCCGAAGAGATATCCCTACGCCGTGTAGACGCTGCTCTACGCCGGGTCGAGCGCGGTTGGCGAGAAGCGGAATCGGGCCCGGTTCCCCGGCGCCCGTTCCGCCATTGGACGCTGGGCTCCGGCTTCGGCCACTCCGGGTCAACAGGATCCACTCGCGCAGTGGGCAATCGGTAAAGCACATCAGCGGTGAGCGGCTGCAAATGCGGACGCCGTGGGGGTGCAGCTACAGCCGCGATTCGATGTACGTATAGAGATAGTTCGATCCACCGTTGACGTTCCCGAGCAGCCTCGAGGTCCCGAAAATCCCCGAGCGGTGGGATACGCCGAGGCCGATATAGGTGTGCTTCAGCGAACGGACCCCGAGAACGTCGCCGAGGCTCACGTCAACGCTGGGGTCGAGGTAATTGAGCAGCTTCGAGGTATTGCGTCCGCGCTGGGCCTGATCGCGGACCTCGACGAACGGCACGCGGTCCGCGACCGATATGCCGGTGCCGAAGCCGATGCGGGTCTTCACGCGCCCGCTCCACGGAAATCCATAGTAAAAGGCCTTGATATAGGCATTGAGCTGCCACGCGTCTCCCTGCAGGCCGTTTTCGTCGTGGTGCAGCAGCCCCACATAGCCGACAAAATCGAGCGGCCAGCCGTTCAGCTCCTCGACCAGGGGCCTGCCAAGCTCGAGGGCGGAGATCCGCGTGTTGTCGTCCGAGTCCGTCGAGGTGCAGCGCAGCGTCATGATCCGGATCAGATGGCAATCCGGGGCGGCGGACTTGCCGTACAGCAGCTTGACGTAGAGCGGCGGGTTTTCGCCGCCCCATTGCCGCGCGGGTTCTCCAAAATCGTAGGCGGCGCCGACGAAGGCGGCCGGCTGATTGCTGTTCTTCACGATCGGGCTGTTCCGCACCTTGTCGTCGAAAATCGTGGTGCCGGCGCCGCCCACCAGCTTCCAGCGCTGCGTAAGCGCGTAGCTGCCGTAGAAGCCGGCCCAGACATTGGCGCCGGCGCCGGGCTCGTACGCGGGACGTCCCGACGCCGCCTCCTCGGCGCGGACGCCGTAATAGTAGTTGTTGAGGTTGGCGCTCCGGAGCATCAGGGTCAAACCGGGGCGCAGGGTCCAGCGGTCCCCGCGCCAATCGTAGCGATACCCCAGACGCAGTTCGCTGCCGTTGGTGATGCTCAGCGCGTCCCTGAGATAGGTGGCCTCGAAGATGCCCAGCGCGCCGCGGTGGCGGTACGATATTCCTGCATCCGTCGTCGGACCCCGCGTTTCCATTCCAGCCAGGCTCGGCGGGACCCGGACGGAGGGGAACCCTTCGAAGCGGTAATCCAGGAACACGTCGAGACGGTCGTCGGGGCCGTCGCGGAGCTTGAAACCCACACGGCTCGCGTGCAGGAAGACGCGCTTGCCCTCGTAAAGATAAAGCGGCACGAGGTCCCGGCGCATGCCGGCGCCTTCGTAAGGGGAGCGCTCGTTCCGCACCAGGATGCCGAGGCCGGTGCTTCCGGGCGCGAGGAGCACATCGCTCAGGGGATCAATGATGGCCGCCGCGGTTGCCGGCAGCATTAGGCCGAGCGCAAGGCACGCTTCGGGGAGACCTCTTTTGCCCACTGGATTTTCTTGTCCGGGCTTTGCCCGGCACCGAAGCCGGAGGCGATTCCTTTCTCGGGAACGTGGAGCGCCAAGAGCCGGAGGCGCTGTATAAGTGTGCGGGCGCGCAGCCGGAGCAGGCCCCACAATTACGGCGTCAGTCCCTGAAGTTCTTGAACTGCAGCGGAAAGTCGGTCACCGACTTGCGCACCAGCGCGATGGTTTCCTGCAGCGTGTCCTTCTTGGGCCCGGAGACGCGCACGCAGTCGCCCTGAATGCTCGCCTGGACCCTGAGCTTCGAGTCCTTGATGAGCTTGACGAGAGTCTTGGCGCGCTCCTGCTCGATGCCCTCGCGGATCCTGACCTCTTCCTTGACCTTGCTGCCGCTGATCGCTTCCATCTTGCCCGGCTCGAGCGCCCGGATGTCCACGCCGCGCTTCGCGAGCTTGCCGGTCAGCACGTCGCGCAACTGACGGAGCTTGAACTCGTCGTCGGCGAACGCGGTCAGGGTCTTCTCCTTGTCGTTGATCTCGACCCGCGCGTCGGAGCCCTTGAAGTCGAAACGGTTCGCGATCTCCTTGTTGCACTGGTCTACCGCGTTGCGGATCTCGACGTGGTTGACCTCGGAGACGATGTCGAATGACGGCATGAACCCCCCGTTGGAATTTCAGCGCCTCCGCGATTTTACCGTATTAAACCTCTAACGCGGGGGACGCGGGGGGAGGCGGAGGAAAGCAAGAATTGAAGTCAAGAACCGATCAGCTTCTTCGCTTCAGCTTCGCCGCGATGCGCAGGCGCAGCGCGTTGAGGCGAATGAAGCCCTCGGCGTCGCCCTGGTCGTAGGCGCCGCGGTCGTCCTCGAAGGTGGCGATCGAGGGGTCGAACAGCGAGTCGGTCCTCGAGGCGCGGCCGGTCACCATCACCGTGCCCTTGTACAGCTTCACGCACACGGTGCCGTTCACGTGCTGCTGCGTATGGTCAATCAGCGCCTGCAGCGCGCGCCGCTCGGGGCTGAACCAGTAGCCGTTGTAGATGAGCCGCGCGTAGCGCGCCATGAGATCGTCTTTCAGCGCCAGCACTTCGCGGTCGAGCGTGATGGACTCGATCGCGCGGTGCGCCTTCAGCATGATGGTGCCGCCGGGCGTCTCGTAGCAGCCGCGTGACTTCATCCCCACGGAGCGGTTCTCGACGACGTCGAGCCGGCCCACGCCGTGCCGGCCGCCCAGCCGATTGAGAGTCGCGAGCATCTTTGCGGGGGAGAGCCTGTGCCCGTTGACGGCGACGATGTCGCCGCGCCGGTATGTGAGGTCCACGTACTCGGGCCGTTTCGGCGCTCTCTCGGGCGGAACCGTGATGCGCCACATGGATTCCTCGGGCTCGTAACCGGGGTCCTCGAGCACGCCGCCCTCGTACGAGATATGCAGCAGGTTGGCGTCCATCGAGTACGGCGCGCCGCCGCGCTTTCCCCTGCCTTCGACCGGGATGCTGTGCGCCTGCGCATACTCCAGAAGTTTCTCGCGCGACGTCAGGTTCCACTCGCGCCATGGCGCGATGACGCGAATATCCGGAGCGAGCGCGTAATAGCCGAGCTCGAAGCGCACCTGGTCGTTGCCCTTGCCGGTTGCGCCGTGCGCCACGGCGTCCGCTCTCACCTTGCGCGCGATCTCGATCTGGCGCCTGGCAATCAACGGCCGCGCGATCGAGGTGCCGAGAAGGTACTCGCCTTCGTACTGCGCGTTGGCCCGGAACATGGGGAACACGTAGTCCTTCACGAACGCCTCGCGCAGGTCGTCAACGAAGATCTCCTTCACGCCGAGCCGGCGCGCCTTGGCCCGCGCCGGCTCGAGCTCCCCGCCCTGGCCGATGTCGGCGGTGAACGTGACCACCTCGCACCGGTAGGTGTCCTGCAGCCACTTGAGGATCACCGAGGTGTCGAGCCCGCCGGAGTAGGCGAGCACCACTTTTCTGATCTTGTTCATGTTCACGTTGACCACAGCTCGCCTTGGGTCTTGATCCGGCCGAGGAGCAGGTACTCCATCAGGGCTTTTTGCGTATGAAGCCGATTCTCGGCTTCATCCCATACTACGCTCTGGGGGCCGTCGATGACGGCGGCCTCCACTTCCTCGCCGCGGTGCGCCGGCAGGCAGTGCATGAACAGCGCATCGGGCCTGGCCAGCCCCATCATCCTGCCGTCCACCCGGAAGCGCGCGAAATCCAGCTTGCGCTCCTCCGTTTCGTCCTCGGCGCCCATGCTGGTCCAGACGTCGGTGGTGATGAGGTCCGCGCCGCGCGCCGCCTCCATCGGGTCCTCGAACACCTCGAGGTGCATGCTGGCGTAGCTCTCGCCGCGCTCGGGCTCGAGCTCGTAGCCCGGCGGGCTCGCGACGTGGAAATTGAAGTCAAAGATCTTTGCCGCCTGCAGCCAGGTGTTGCAGACGTTGTTCGAGTCCCCGATCCAGGCCACGGTCCTGCCGGTGATCGAGCCGCGGTGCTCGAGATAGGTGAAGATGTCGCCGAGGATCTGGCACGGGTGGTACTCGTCGGTGAGCCCGTTGACGACCGGCACCCGCGAGTGCCCTGCGAAACGCTCGATGATCGTCTGCTCGAAGGTCCGGATCATGACGATATCCACCATGCGGGTGATGACGCGCGCCACGTCCTCGATCGGCTCGCCGCGCCCCATCTGGGTGTCGCGCGTCATGAGCGTGATCACCGAGCCGCCGAGCTGGTGCATGCCGGCCTCGAACGAGACCCGCGTGCGCGTGGAATGCTTCTCGAACACCATCGCGAGGGTGCGGTCGCGCAGCGGCTGGTACGGCACGTAGCGCTTGAACATGTCCTTGATCCAGCGCGTGCGGTCGAACAGGTACTCGTACTCCTCCCGGGAGAAGTCCTTGAACTGCAGATAGTGCCGTGTTTCCATATCCTCGGGCATTTTGCATCAGGATTTTGTCGGAACTCGCCCCGACAAAATCCTAGGCGGTCTGGACGGCGGCCTGCGGCGCGCTTTGCCTGGCGAGGAACTCGGTGACGAGGGGCACGAGGGTCGCGAGCAGCAGCTCCGCTTCCTCGTGCCTGAGGATCAGCGGCGGCAGCAGCCGGATCACGTTGTCCGCAGTGACGTTGATCAGCACGCCGCGCTCGAGCGCCTGCGGCACCAGCTCGCCGCACGGATGATCGAGCTCGATGCCGATCATCAGCCCCTTGCCGCGGATCTCCTTCAGGCCCTTGATGCCGGCGAGCCGCTGCGCGAGCCCGGTTCGGATGAAGTCCCCGATCCTGGCTGCGTTCTCCATCAGCCGTTCTTCCTCGATGAGGGCGAGCGTGGCGAGCGCCGCCGCACAGGCGAGGGGATTGCCGCCGAAGGTGGAACCGTGGCTGCCGGGCTTGAACAGTTGCGCGGCCGGGCCGGCGGCAAGGCACGCCCCGATCGGAACGCCATTGCCGAGCCCCTTGGCGAGCGGCATCACGTCGGGCACGACGCCCGAATGCTGGAACGCGAACCACCTGCCGGTGCGGCCGGTGCCGCTTTGCACTTCGTCGAGCATCAGCAGCCAGCCGTGCGCGTCGCAGATCTCGCGCAGGCCTTTGAGGTAGTCGTCGTGGCAGACGATGACCCCGCCCTCGCCCTGCAGCAGCTCGACGAGTACCGCCACCACGTTGCGGTTGCTTTCGGCGACGCGCTTCACCGCCGCGAGATCGTCGAACGGCACGCGCACGAAGCCGGAGACGAGCGGCTCGAAGCCCGCCTGCACCTTGCGGCTGCCGGTGGCGGAGAGCGTGGCGATGGTGCGGCCGTGGAAGGCCTTCTCCATTACCACGATGGCCGGGGCTTCGATGTTCTTCTTGTGGCCGTAGAGCCGGGCGAGCTTGATCGCCGCCTCGTTCGCCTCGCAGCCGGAGTTGCAGAAGAAAACTTCATCCATGCCGGAGATCGCCGCGAGCCTGTCGGCGAGCCGCTCCTGCAGCGCGATCTCGTACAGGTTGGACGTGTGGATCAGCTTGCCCACCTGCTCGCGCAGCACGGCGGTGAACTTCGGGTGGCTGTGGCCGAGCCCGCACACCGCGACCCCGGCAACGGCGTCGAGGTAACGCTTGCCGCCGGTGTCCCACAGCCAGACGCCTTCGCCGCGCGCAAAGGCGACGGGAAGCCTGGCGTAGGTGTTCATCACGTGGCTCATGCGAGTCGGAACCCAGAAAGCGCACACGGCGGCAAGGGCCGCCGTGTGCGTTCGCGGGAATCATTCTGTCCGATAAGTCCCCGCAGCGCAAGCGAAAAGTTGCTTAACTGCGGAGTCCAGGCCCCGCCGGAATTTAGTGAATAGGTAGATTAAGCCGGCCGACGCAGTGACGCCGGTTGCTTGCCGCTGGCGTGGCCGAGGCCGCCTACGCCAGTGCCTTGATCCGGGCCGCGAGGCGGCTCTTGTGGCGCGCCGCCGTGTTCTTGTGGATGATGCCCTTGTCGGCGATGGCATCAATTACGCCCGCCGCGCGCTGAAGCACGGTGCGCGCGGCGCTCTTGTCGCCCGCCGCGATCGCCTTTCTCACGTTCCTCACTGCGCTGCGCAGCTCGGACCGCAGGGCCGCATTGTGCCGGCGGCGCTTTTCAGCCTGGCGCGCACGCTTTCTCGCCGATGCGATGTTGGCCATGTAAACTCCGGATTCGACCCGTGAAAGGGGCGCCATGATACGGATATTCGGGGATTCGCGCAAGACTGGCGCGCCGGCTGGACGTCCTGGGTTCAAGGTTTGCAGACCTCGAACACGGCACCCGGAATATTGAGCGTTGAACGTGGAACTTTGAACTTGGAACCTGGAACCCGGAACACGGAGCCCGGAACACGCGCGGACAGGGACGGGGGCCGCGCGCGATGAATCTGCTCAGGGCCCTCGCGACGGTGAGCGGCATGACGCTCGTCTCGCGCATCCTCGGCTTCATCCGCGACCTGGTGATCGCGCGCGTGTTCGGCGCGGGATTCGCGACCGATGCCTTCTTCGTCGCTTTCAAGATCCCCAACCTGCTGCGGCGGTTGTTCGCGGAGGGCGCGTTCTCGCAGGCCTTCGTGCCGATATTTGCCGAGTACAAGAGCCGCCGCGGCGAGCTGGAAACCAGGCTGCTGGTGGACCACGTCGCGGCGACGCTCGCCTTGGCGCTGTTCGTCGTGGCGATGATCGGCGTGCTCGTGGCGCCACTCATCATCTACGTGAGCGCGCCGGGCTTCGCCGCGGTGCCCGGAAAGTTCGAGCTGACGGTGAGCTTGCTGCGCGTCACTTTTCCCTACATCCTGTTCATTTCGCTGGTCGCGCTCGCCGGCGGCATCCTCAATACCTACAGCCGCTTTTCGGTGCCGGCGATCACGCCGGTTCTGCTCAATCTGTCTTTCATCGGCTTCGCGCTGTGGGGCGCGCCGTATTTCGACCCGCCGGTGAAGGCACTCGCCTGGGCGGTGTTCGCCGGTGGAGTTGCCCAGCTGTTGTTCCAGGCGCCGTTTCTGCTGCGCTTGAGGCTCATGCCGCGATTCCGGCTCGATCTCAAGGATGAAGGCGTATGGCGCGTGATGCGCCAGATGGGCCCGGCGGTGTTCGGGGTCTCGATCGGGCAGGTGAGTCTGCTGATCAACGTGATCTTCGCCTCCTTTCTCGTTACCGGCAGCGTGTCCTGGCTCTATTACGCCGACCGGCTGATGGAATTCCCGGCGGGGATGCTGGGCGCGGCGCTCGGCACGATACTGCTGCCGAGCCTGTCGCGGTATCACGCTGCGCGCTCGCCGCGGGAGTACTCCGAACTGCTCGACTGGGGGTTGCGTCTTACGCTGCTGCTCGCGGCCCCCGCCGCCGCGGCGCTCGCGCTGCTCGCGGTCCCGCTGGTGACGACGCTGTTTCACTACGGCGCGTTCGCCGCGGCCGACGTCCTGGCGACGCGCAGGGCGGTCGTTGCCTACAGCGTGGGGCTGATCGGCCTCATCATGGTGAAGGTGCTGGCGCCCGGTTTCTACGCGCGCCAGGACATCCGGACGCCGGTCAGGATGGCGCTTGCCACGCTCGCCGTCACCCAGGCGATGAACTTTGTTTTCATCTGGCCGCTCCAGTACGCGGGGCTGGCACTTGCCATCGGGCTCGGCGCGTGCTTCAACGCGGCACTGCTGCTCGGCGGATTGCGCCGGCGCGGGATCTACGTGCCGCAGCCGGGCTGGCCGGTGTTCGTGTTCAAGCTGGCAATAGCGATCTACGCCATGGTTGCCGTGCTGTGGCTCGCCGCGGGCAGCGATGCATCCTGGCTGGTGATGGGCGCCGGGCGACGCGCCGTGCATCTCGCCGGGGTGGTGGTGCTGGGGGCCGCGACGTATTTCGCGGCGCTGTGGCTGCTCGGGTTCCGTATGGCGGACTTCTCGAGGCGAGCCTGAGCATGTTCAAGCGAATCATGATGGTGCTGGCGTTATGCGGCGTATTTCTCGCGCTCCCGGTTCGTGCCCAGAACGTTCTGCGCATTGCGGCGATTCCGGACGAAAACCCGACCGAGCTGCAGCGCAAGTTCTCCAGGGTTGCCGCTTATCTCGGGAGGGAGACCGGGATGAAGGTCGAATACACGCCGGTCACGGATTACGCGGCAGTGGTAGAGGGTCTGGCGGCGAAGAAGGTGGATCTCGCATGGCTTGGAGGCTTCACCTACGTGCAGGCGCGGCTGCGCACCGGCAACGCCCTCCCGATCGTGCAGCGCGCCGAGGACGAGAAGTTCACCAGCAAATTCGTCGCCAACGCCGCGAGCGGCATCAACAGCCTGGCCGATCTGAAAGGGAAGAACTTCACATTCGGCTCGGTGTCATCCACTTCAGGACATCTGATGCCGCGTTATTTCCTGCTCCAGTGGAAAATCAATCCTGAGAAGGACTTCAGGCGGGTCGCCTTTTCCGGGGCGCATGATGCGACCGCGCTTCAAGTCGAATCCGGCAAGGTCGAGGCGGGCGTCCTGAGCGCATCGGTGTGGGACAGACTGGTCGAAGAAAAGAAGGTCGATACGAAGAAGATCAAGGTGATCTGGACCACGCCGCCGTACTACGACTACAACTGGACCGTGCGCGGCGACCTCGATCCGGTACTCGTGAGGAAGCTCACCGACGCCTTCCTCAAGCTGGATCCCGGAAACCCGGCGCACAAGGAGTTGCTCGACCTGCAACGGGCGAGCAGGTTCATTCCGACCAGGCCCGAAAACTACAAGGGTATCGAGCAGGCGGCCCGTTCCGCCGGCTTGCTCAAATAACGCCGGCCGGGTTCCACATCATGAGCATCATGCTCGAGCGGGTCAGCCTGGAGTACCCCAACGGGTTCCGGGCGATCAGGGAGGTGAGCTGCGGAATCGGCCGCGGCGAGCGCGTGGCGATCATCGGGCCCTCGGGCGCCGGCAAGACGACGCTGCTCAGATTGCTGGCAACCGCCCTGCGCCCGACCACCGGCTCGCTGAACTTGCTCGGAGCCGATCCGTGGCGGCTCGACCGCGCCGGCCTGCGGCGGTTGCGTAGCTGCATCGGCATGGTGCATCAGGTCCCACCGATTCCGCCACGCCAACGGGTGGTCACCGCGGTTCTCGCCGGCCGGCTTGGCCAGTGGCCGGTGTGGAAAAGCCTTGCTTCGCTGATCTATCCGGCAGATATCCGCGGCGCGGGACAGATGCTCGCCCGCATGGAAATCGCCGACAAGCTGTTCGAGCGTTGCGACCGCCTCTCCGGCGGTCAGCTCCAGCGGGTCGGCGTTGCCCGCGTGCTCTACCAGCAGCCCGACCTGATACTGACCGACGAGCCGGTATCAGCGGTGGACCCCGCGCTCTCGGACCGCATCATCGGCGAGCTCAACCGCGAGGCGGTCGCGCGCGGGGTGATGCTGGTCGCCAGCCTGCACGCGGTGGATCTCGCGTTGCACTGGTTTCCGCGCATCATCGGCGTGAGGGGAGGCGAGATCGTGTTCGATCTGCCGCCGGTGCGGATCAGCGATGCGATGCTGCGCGAACTCTATGCTTCCGAATCAGCACAGGTGCCGACGCAGGACAACCGGCCGCTGGAAACCGTGCCTCCTGGCGTGCGCCGCAGGCCGATGTACTCCTGAGAGCAAGAGGGGGACGTGAGGAGCAAAGCAACGTCGGCGCACCTGCGGGACCCGGCCGCCATGCCCCGGCTCGCGCTGGTCGTGTTCCTGCTGGTATTGCTGTGGCCCGGGTTCAGGCTCACCGAGTTCGACCCTGCGGTGCTGTTCGAGGCGCACAGCCGGGAAACCATGGGCAAGTTCGTCTCGACCTTCTTCCCGCTCGAGACCTCCGCCGAGTTTCTCCGGCTCGTCGCCAGGTCCACCCTTGAAACGCTGGCGATCGCGACCGCCGGCACGGCGCTCGCCTTGCTGTTGGCAGCGCCGTTCGCCCTCATGATCACGCGCACGCTCTCAATCTCGCGCATCGGTCCCGGACCGGGCTATGTGCTGGGCCGGGCGTTGCGGCTGCCGGTGCGTTTTGCGCTGATGTTCCTTCGCAGCATCCCGGAGATCGTTTGGGCATTGCTGTTCGTGCGGGCCGTCGGGCTCGGTCCGGCGGCAGGCGTGCTTGCGATCGGGATTACCTATGGCGGGATGCTGGGCAAGGTTTATTCCGAGATCCTGGAATCAAACGACACTCGGCCCGCGGCGGCACTGCTGGAGACGGGCAGCGGGCGCATGGCCGCCTTTTTCTACGGCATGTGGCCGGTGGCGCTGCCGGAGCTGGTTTCGTACACCGTGTACCGCTGGGAATGCGCGGTGCGCGCTTCGGTCATCATGGGGTTCGTCGGTGCCGGTGGACTGGGACAGCAGATGGAGCTGTCGTTGCGCATGCTGAGCGGGGGAGAGGTCAGCACGATACTCCTGGTCTTCCTGCTGCTGGTCGTGCTGGCTGACGCCGTCAGCGCGTTCTTGCGCAAGGTGACCGCATGAGGGCCGTGCACTGGCTGGTGGCGGCCGTGCTGGTGGCGCTCACGTGGATGAGCTTTGCTTACCTGTCCCTCGATCTCGGTCACCTGTTCGCGGCCGAGGCCTTGGTGCAGATGGGGCAGTATGCCACGTCGTTCTTTCCTCCTGACCTGTCCGCGGACTACCTGATGCGGGTCGGGCAAGGGGCCCTCGAAACCATCGCGATATCGGCAGTCGGCACCGCGCTCGCGGCCGTGCTCGGGCTGCTGCTCGCGCTGCCTGCGGCGGGACGCTTCGGCATGGTGGCGCGGGCGGTCGCGCGCCTCACGCTCAACTTTCTGCGCTCGATCCCGGAGTTGGTATGGGCGGCATTAATGGTCATGGCTGCCGGCCTCGGGCCGTTTGCCGGAACACTGGCACTCGCCTGGCATACTACCGGCGTGATCGGGCGGCTGTTCGCGGAGACGCTGGAGAACGCCCCGCGGGAGCCGGCACAGGCGCTGCGGCTTTCCGGGAGCCGCGCCGGCCTCGTTTTCCTCTATGGCACCATGCCGAACGTGGTGGCGCAGCTCATTGCCTACTCGCTTTATCGCTGGGAGATCAATATCCGCATGGCTGCCATCCTCGGTGTCGTCGGTGCCGGCGGACTCGGGCAGATGCTCTACGTGAGCCTGTCTCTGTTCCACCAGCAGCAGGCGATGACGGTGATTCTCGCGATGCTCGTTCTGGTCGCGGTGGTGGACGGTGCAAGCGCACGGCTGCGCCGGCGCCTGGCAGGCTGACTCTCTTTCTCCTCGTCCTATCGGCTACAGCTCGTAGCTCGATCCCTCGCCTTTGAGGGTCGCATCCACCACCGCGCGCTTCAGGTGAGGCGCGAACATCTCGATGAAGTCGTAGACGTAGCCACGCAGGTAGGCGTTGGGGCGGATGCCGATGCGCGTCATGCTGGGCTCGAACAGGCGGCTTGCGTCAATGATGCGCAGCCCCAGATCGCGCGCCGGATCAAACGCCATCTTCGCGAGGATGCCGACGCCCAGTCCCATCTCGACGTAGGCCTTGATGACGTCGGCATCAATCGCCGTCAGCACCACGTTGGGCTTGATGCCCTTGTTGTCGAACGCGCGCCGGATCGGGGATTCACCGGTGAAGGCAAAGTCGTAGGTGACGATGGGGTAGCGCGCGATCGCCTCGAGCGTGAGCTGCCGTTCCTTGAGCAGCGGGTGCCTGAGCGGCGTGATCACGCAGTGGTTCCATTGGAAGCACGGCAGCAGTACCAGGCCGTCGTAGAGTTCGCTCGCCTCGGTGGCGATGGCGATATCGGCTTCGCCGGACCTGACGAGATCCCCGATATGCTGTGGGCTGCCCTGGCGCAGCGAGAGCCGCACGCGGGGATAGCGCTGTGTGAAGCGGCTCACCACCGGCGGCAGGGCGTAGCGCGCCTGCGTGTGGGTGGTGGCGATGATCAGCGCCCCGGCATCCTCGTCGCTGTACTCGCGCGCAACCTGTTTCAGGTTCTCAGCGTCCTTGAGCATGCGCCCGGCGATGGTGAGGATCACCTTGCCTGGCTCGGTCACGTCCACGACCCGCTTGCCGTGCCGCACCAGGATTTGCACACCCAGCTCTTCTTCCAGTAGCCGGATCTGCTTGCTGATTCCGGGCTGGGACGTATGGAGCGATTGAGCGGCCTCGGAAAGATTGAGTCCCCGCTGCGCAACTTCACATAAGTACTTGAGTTGTTGAAGTTTCATCCTATACTTTAGAGCGTCAAGTTATAACATCATATCTCAATATTCGTTTACGGCATAATCAGCGGGTTCTAACATGCAAGGTCTGGAATTCAGGAGGAAATATGGTATGACCGAGCCGGCTTTTGATCTCGTTGATCGAGACGAAATCGAGCGCTACGCCGATGCTTTGCGCTCCTACCAAGATGGCGCCATTGATACCGACCGCTTCACGGCGATCCGCTTGCAGCAGGGCATCTACGGTCAGCGCCAGGACGGCGTCAACATGGTGCGCATCAAGATTCCCGGCGGCAGGCTGACCGCCGCCCAACTGGAGACGATCGCCGCCACGCTTGAGAAATACGCACGGCACGATGTGGTGCATATCACCACGCGCCAGGACATCCAGATGCACTACGTGCCGCTGGAAGACACGCCGACCGTGATGCGCGATCTGGCGCGCGCCGGGCTCACCACCCGTGAAGCGTGCGGCAATACCATACGCAACGTGACCGCATGCCCGCTTGCCGGTATCTGCCCGCGCGAGCACGTGGATGTCACGCGCCACTTGGACGGGGCGGTGCGCCACTTCCTGCGCAACCCCCTCAACCAGCAACTGCCGCGTAAATTCAAGATCAGCTTCTCCGGCTGCGAGGCCGACTGCGCGCAGGGCCTGATGCACGACTTGGGGATCGTCGCAGTGCGCGACGGCGAGCGCTTCGGTTTCAAGGTAATGGCCGGCGGCGGTCTCGGTCACAAGCCCCGTCACGCGATCGTGGTCGAGCCGTTCATCGAGGAGCGCGAGCTGATCCCGGTGATGGAAGCGATCGTCGCGCTGCATAACCGTTACTCCGACCGTGCCAAGCGCGCCAAGTCGCGCATCAAGTTCCTGGTGGATCGTTTTGGCCCCGAGGGTTTTGTCGAGAAATACCGCGAAGAGCTTGCGCGCACTCGTGCCGCGCACGCCGCGGATAGCAGCTATCCCCGCGGTGCATGGAAGGCCGGACTGCCGGGAACGCCCCCGGGACCGGGAGCACCGCGGCAGGTGTATGCACAAAAGCAGAGCGGGTTGACAGTGGTGCCCGTGGGCGTGCGGATTGGCAATCTCAATGCGCAGCAGCTGCGTGGGGTAGCGCAAGTGCTTACTCACTTCGGCCTGAAGGAGGTTCGCACCACCCAAGACCAGAACCTCATGTTTCACGATGTCAGATGGGAGGACGTGCCGGATCTCTATAACCGGTTGGCGCCACTCGGGCTCGGCAAGCCACGGGTGGGCGACAATGTCGTGGCCTGCCCCGGCACCTCAACCTGCCGTCTCGGGATTACTTCCAGCACCATTCTCGGCCCAAAGCTCGACGGCGGGCCGCAGGATCTGCGTATTCGCGTGAGCGGCTGCCACAACGGCTGCGCCCAACCGGAGACCGGCGACATCGGCATTTATGGCGAAGGCAAGCGCCTGCACGGCAAGCTCATTCCGCATTACCAGACCTACTTCGGCGGCAACGGCATGGCGGGGGGCGGGCTTGCACTGAAGGGACCTTCGATACCCACTGCGCGCATCGAGATTGCCATCGCGCGGGTCAAGCAGGCTTACGCCGGAACGCGGGAGGGCACGGAGTCGTTTTTCTCATGGGTGCGGCGCAAGGGCGCCCTGTTTTTCAGCGAATTGCTGGCCGATCTGACCGAAGTGAGGCGGGAGGAGGCGGCGGCACTCGCGCGCGACCACGGTGATACCGGCGAATTTCGCGTCTTGCAGTTGGGCGGCGGCGAATGCGCGGGCGCGGTCCAAGTCAAGATCGGTTCGAGCTTTTTCGATGCCGCGCACGAGCGCACTTACCGCGATGCGTTCAAGTTCCAGCGCAAGTATGCCGAGGCGCTCGCCTGCGCGGGCGAGATCGCCCGGCTCGTCGGGCAGGGCCTGTCGCAACTCGTCGGCGGCCAGGCACCGGCCGCGCTGCCGGAGATCGCGCAGGAAATCGCGCGCGTGCTTCCCGGCGAGACGCATTTGAGCGCGGAACTTGCCCGGCTCGCCGGGGAGTTGGTCCGCCCTGCGGATGAGTGGGACGAGCCGGCGCTGGTCGAGCTGTTCCGTGACCTTGACCGCTGGACGGTTGAGGTGGCGCGCTTCAGCCAGGGCTTTGACCGCCAGCTCGATCTCCGGGAAGCGCTGCCGAAGGGTTTCGAGGTGAAACCCATCCAGTTCCACCATAAGGCACCGCAACGGGTGCTCGCCGCCTAGCAGCCTGTCGGACTTGGCGTCCCGACAGGCTGCTAACATGAGCGACAAACGCCAATATTTTAAGATATAGCAATGGTGGGTTCTTTGGGCAAGGTTTATCTGGTAGGCGCGGGACCGGGCGCTGCCGACCTCATCACGTTGCGCGGAGCGGAGGTCTTGAAAAACGCTGATGTTGTTTTTCATGATGCATTGGTGCACCCGGACTTGCTGGCGCTGGCCGAACGGGGGCGGAAAATCGCCGTCGGCAAGCGCTGCGGGAAATTCACTACGGCGCAGCAGTTCATCAACAAGCGCCTGGTGGATGCCGCGCGCAGGCATGCGGTCGTGGTGCGGCTGAAGGGCGGTGACCCCATGCTGTTCGGCCGCGCCCAGGAAGAAATCGCCGCGCTCGAAGCGGCCGGCGTGCCGTATGAAGTCGTGCCCGGCGTCACTGCGGCGCTGGCGGCGGCGGCCGAAGCCGGAATTTCGCTCACGCAGCGCGGGCACGCGCGCAGCGTCGCCTTCGTCACGCCGCGGGTGGCCGAGGGCGAAGCCCCGAGCACGTGGGCGCAAAACGCCGCAGCTGCCGATACCGCCGTGATCTACATGGGCGCGGGCGAGGCTGAAGCCGTCGCCGCAACATTGATCGCTGCGGGGGCGCCGCGCAAGCTGCCGGTGCTCGTGGTCGAGAACGCGACGTTGCCCGAGTCACGTCGCATCGCGCTCACACTGGAAGAATTGCCACAAGTTGCCAGCTACGGGGCCACCGGTCCGACGTTGATCATGCTCGGCCGCGTGTTCGATGCGGCGCTCGCCGCAACCTCCGATCCCGTCTCCCTCCCGGCCTGTAAGACGGCGTAACGGCTGCCGCTGCCGCGGTCAGCTCCGCTACGCCGTGAGTCTGTGTACCCCGTTTTGAGATCCGAGAAGGATTACGCACATGATCGATGGTTTGCAGCATAGAGTGGATGCGGCGCGAAAACTGCTGCGCCGGGCGGCACGGGAATTTGCCCCGGCTGCCTTCGCCAACAGCCTCGGCGCCGAGGACATGGTGCTGACCGACCTGATCTTCACGAAGGCGCTGTCGATCGAGGTGTTTACCCTGGACACCGGTCGTCTCCCGAACGAGACCTATGCTCTCCTCGACGCGATAGCCGTGCGCTACGGGAAACCGGTGCAGGTGATATTTCCGCACACCGGTGCGGTGGAAGCTTACGTGTCGAATCACGGCGTGAACGGGTTCTACAACAGCGTTGAGCTGCGGAAGGCGTGCTGCCACATCCGCAAGGTGGAACCGCTGCGCCGGGCGCTTGCCGGAAAGCAGGCCTGGATCACCGGCTTGCGGCGAGCACAGGCCGTCACGCGGGATGATCTCGCGGTCGAGTCGTTCGACGCCGGGAACGGGCTGATGAAGTTCAACCCGCTCGTCAACTGGAGCCACGAGGAGGTATGGGCCTACGTTCGGGCGCATGCGGTGCCATATCACCCGTTGCACGATCGCGGCTATCCGAGCATCGGCTGTGCGCCCTGCACGCGCGCGATCGCGCCCGGAGAGGATGTCCGCGCGGGGCGCTGGTGGTGGGAAAGACCGGAGTCCAGGGAATGCGGCCTGCACGCGCTTCCGGACGGAAGGCTCGAGCGCGCAAAGGAGCCGGCGTGACGCTTGCAGCCGAAGCCCACGCTCCGTTGCGCCCCGCTGCCGCTCCCGCGCGCAGCCATCTCGACTGGCTCGAGTCGGAGGCGATCTTCATCCTGCGCGAAGTGGCGGGCGAATGCGGGAATCCCATGCTGCTGTTTTCGGGCGGCAAGGATTCGGCTGTGCTGTTGCGGTTGGCGGAGAAAGCGTTCCGCCCGGGGCGTTTTCCGTTTCCGTTGCTGCACATTGATACCGGCCACAACTTCCCGGAAGTGCTGGCGTTCCGGGACCGGCGTGTTGCGGACCTCGGTGAGCGACTCATCGTGCGCCGCGTCGAGGAGTCGATCCGGCGCGGCACGGTGCGCCTGCGCTCGCCCGACGAGAGCCGCAACGCGGCCCAGTCAGTGACGCTGCTGGAGGCGATCTCGGAATTCGGCTTCGACGCGGCGATCGGCGGTGCGCGCCGGGACGAGGAGAAAGCACGCGCCAAGGAGCGCGTGTTCTCATTCAGGGACGAATACGGCCAGTGGGACCCGCGCAACCAGCGTCCGGAGCTTTGGGACCTCTACAACCCCCGGGTGCGCGGCGGCGAGCACGTACGCGTGTTTCCAATCAGCAACTGGACCGAGCTCGACGTATGGCAATACATCGCACGCGAAGGGCTCGATCTGCCGTCCATCTATTACTCGCACCGTCGGCCGGTAGTACGTCGCAACGGTCTGCTCGTCCCTGTCACCGACCTGACGCCGCCGCGCGCCGGCGAGCGCGTGGAGGCGCTGCCGGTGCGGTTCCGCACGGTAGGGGACATACCCTGCACCTGCCCTGTGGAGTCCAGGGCCGCCACGCCCGAGGAGATCGTTGTCGAGACCGCCTCGACACAGGTGAGCGAACGGGGCGCGACGCGCATGGACGACCAGACCTCGGACGCGTCCATGGAGCGGCGCAAGAAGGAAGGCTATTTCTGATGTCCCTGCTGGGCGAAATCGAGGGCGACGTAGTCCCGACGGAGGCGGGCCGCGGCGACGACGGTGGCGTGCTGCGCTTCATCACGGCGGGCAGCGTTGACGACGGCAAGAGCACGCTGATCGGCAGGCTGCTGCACGACACGCGCCAGATCCTGGGCGACCAGTTGGCGGCTGTTTCCCGGGCTTCGCGCCGGCGCGGCTTTGACACGCTGGACCTGTCCCTGCTGACTGACGGGCTGGAAGCCGAGCGCGAGCAGGGCATCACCATAGACGTCGCGTACCGCGCTTTTGCCACGCCGAAGCGAAAGTTCATCATCGCGGACACGCCCGGACACGAGCAGTACACGCGCAACATGGTGACCGGCGCGTCCACGGCGGACCTGGCCGTGGTGCTGGTGGACGCGGGGAAGGGCATCCTGACCCAATCACGCCGCCACGCCATCATCGCCGGCCTGCTGCGCATCCCACACCTGGTGGTCGCAGTCAACAAGATGGACGTCGTCGGCTATGCCGAAGAGGCATTCGGGCGCATCCGGGATTCCTTCCGGCCTTTCATCGCGGGGCTGGATTTTCCACGCGTGGACTTTCTGCCGCTCTCGGCCCTGCACGGGGACATGGTTGTCGAGCGTGGCGGGCGGATGTCGTGGTACCGGGGCCGGACGTTGCTCCAGATACTCGAGACGGCCCGGGTGGATCGTGCCGGCAACGACGGTTTGTTTCTGCCGATCCAGCTGGTAGCCCGTCCGGAGGAGAGCGGCTGCGCGGGCCGCCGCGGCTATCTCGGGCGCATCGAGTCGGGAAATGTCCGCGTGGGCGATACGGTGACCGTGCTGCCCCGGGGACGCACTACGCGCGTGCACGGGATACGCGTGTTCGAGGGTGCGATCGAATCGGCGCAGGCCCCCGTGTCGGTGACGCTGTTCTTGGAGGATCAGCTCGATGTTTCTCGGGGTGATGTCATTGCTCTGCCGGGCCGGCAGATCAGGGTAACCAGCGGATTCGACGCGACGCTGTGCTGGCTCGCGGAAGAGCAGCTGACGCGCGGCCGCCGCTACCTGCTCAAGCACGGCGCGCGCACGGTCAAGGCGCGCCTTGGTGAGCCGGTGCATCGCGTCAACGTCAATACGCTCGAACGCGAGCCCGCAGAATCGCTCGGGCTCAACGAGATCGGCCGTGTCCCGGTGCAGGTTGCCGCGCCACTTGCGTGGAGGCCGTACCGCGAACATCGCGTGGCCGGCAGCTTCATCCTCATCGACGAGTCGAACAACGGCACGGTGGCAGCGGGCATGATCGAGTAATTGGGGCCGTATCGCACTGGCCGGGCATACTAAAACACGCTACAATTCAAGCTTTTAGAAACGCTCCGGCTTTTGTATGCGGATCTCGCGCGGCCTCCCCGCCGCCGCAGGCGGCCCGACTGCGCTCACCATCGGCAATTTCGACGGCGTGCACCTCGGCCATCAGGCGATGCTCGCCGAGTTGGCGCGCGCGTCCGTGCGCCTCGGGGTGCCCTCGTGCGTGCTGACCTTTGAACCGCATCCGCGCGAGTTTTTCGCCCCCGACCAGGCGCCGACGCGGCTCACTTCACTGCGCGAGAAGCTGGAACTGCTGGCGGGCCTGGGGGTGGACCGCGTCCACATCTGCCGCTTCAACTACGCGTTCGCGCAAGTTTCCGCCGGGGTTTTCATCGAGCTCGTGCTCAAGCGCGGCCTCGGGGCGCGCTGGCTGCTGGTAGGCGATGATTTCCGCTTCGGCGCGCGGCGCGCCGGCGACACGGTGATGCTCAAGCAGGCGGCGCCGCGCTTCGGCTTCGAGGTCGCAGCGATGCCAGACGTGACGCTGGATGGAGAGCGGGTATCGAGTACCGCCGTGCGCAACGCGCTCGACGCCGGCGAACTCGACCGCGCCGCCCGGTTGCTGGGCCGCGCCTACTCGATCAGCGGGCGCGTGGTGCGCGGCGACGGGCTGGGACGCAAGCTCGGTTTTCCGACGGCCAACGTGCAGATGAAGCACAACCGCCCGCCGCTCGGCGGCATCTTTGCGGTGCGGCTGCACGGCGTGAGCGAGGCGCCGTTCGCCGGCGTGGCGAGCCTCGGCGTGCGCCCGACGGTGAAACTGCAGGGAGCGCCGGTGCTGGAAGTTCATCTGTTCGATTTCGATGGTGATCTCTACCGTCGCCATGTGCGTGTCGAGTTTCTCCACAAGTTCCGCGACGAGGAAAAATACGCCGATCTCGCCACGCTGACGCGCCGGATCGCGCTCGACGTAGAAAATGCCAGGGCATTTTTTAACCAGCGGGACACTCGGAGATTCAAAACCTTCAATCACAAAGGACACTAACCCCGATTATTCATGAACAGGACCCTCGTGGTTCAGGAAATTGACTTGAATGGCTGATTACAAGAAAACGCTGAACTTGCCCGACACCCCGTTTCCGATGCGTGGTGATCTCGCGCGGCGCGAGCCGCAGATGCTGGAGAGCTGGCAGGAGCGCAAATTCTACGAGCGCATTCGCAAGGCGCGCCGCGGCGCGCCCCGGTTCATCCTGCATGACGGCCCCCCCTACGCCAACGGCGACATTCATATCGGGCACGCGGTCAACAAGATCCTCAAGGACATCATCGTCAAGAGCAAGACGATGTCAGGGTTCGACGCGCCTTACGTTCCCGGCTGGGACTGTCACGGCCTGCCGATCGAGCACCAGATCGAGAAGAGCCACGGCAAGCATATCGCGCCGGACAGGGTGCGGGAGCTGTGCCGCGCGTTCGCGGCCGAGCAGGTGGAGCGCCAGAGGAAGGATTTCATCCGGCTCGGCATCCTCGGCGACTGGAACCGGCCCTATCTCACGATGAATCACAAGACCGAGGCCGACATCATCCGGGCGCTCGGGAGAATCTACGAGCGCGGCTATCTCTATCAGGGCAGGAAGCCCGTGCACTGGTGCGTGGACTGCGGA
>DAIDBG010000338.1 GCA_027310225.1 bacterium
CGGGAAAGCCTTCGAAGCACTGAAGCAGCGCGCCCGCGCGCGGCTGCCGGCGGTGCGGGAGGCGGGCTGCAGGCTCTTTGTCGCCGTGGCTGAAGAATGGCAGCGCGCGCAGCAGCGCCTCGCCGCCGCAACGAAATCGGCGCCGCAGCCCGCGGCCGACGTCCGGGCGCAGATCGGGCGCCTCGTCTGCAAGGGCTTCCTGAGCGGAACGCCGTGGGAGCGCCTTCACGACCTGCCGCGGTACCTCAAGGCGGCGCAGGTGCGGCTCGACAAGTACTCGAGAGACCGGGAGCGGGACGCGAAGCACGCTTCGAGCATCGCGGCGATCTGGAAGCGCTACGAGGAGCGGGCAATCAAGCTGAGGAAGACGGGGGAGAGCGACCCTCGGCTGGACGATTACCGCTGGCGCATCGAAGAGCTGCGCGTCTCGCTCTTCGCGCAGGAACTCAAGACGCCGTACCCCGTCTCCTACAAGCGCCTCGACAAGCTGTGGGGAGAGATGGCACGCTGAAACGCGGAGCGGGAGACCACCTCGAGGGGGTTACTTTTCCAGCAGGCTCCTGAGCATCCAGGCGGTTTTTTCATGCAGCTGCATGCGCTGGGTGAGCAGGTCCATCGTCGGCTGGTCGTTCGCCTTCTCGGCGAGCGGAAACACCCGGCGCGCCGTCCGCACCACGGCTTCCTGCCCCTCGACCAGCTCGGCGATCATCTTCTTCGCGGCGGGCACGCCTTTCGCGTCCCGGATCGAGGCGAGCCTGGCGTAATCGGCGTAAGTGCCCGGCGCAGGCAGCCCCAGTGCGCGGATGCGTTCTGCGATCAGGTCCACCGCGAGCGCGAGCTCGTTGTACTGCGTCTCGAACATGAGGTGCAGCGTCTGGAACATGGGCCCGGTCACGTTCCAGTGGAAGTTGTGGGTCTTGAGGTAGAGGGTATAGGTGTCGGCGAGCAGCCGGGACAGCCCTTCCGCGATCGTCTTGCGGTCCTGCTCCTTGATTCCGATATCCACAGCCATGATGGCCTCCTGTCGGTTGGTCCACGAGGATGATGATGAGGCTAGGCGGCCCATGGCTCAAGCGAATTGATCTGGATCAAATGATCGTCTTTTTCGATCAATCGTCCGGCGCCTGTCCCGTGCAGCCCCGGCCCGGATCAACGGTTCGGTTGCGCCGGTGCAGGCGTTACGTTATCGTCGCGCCAGGAAGCCTTCCCGAAACTTCCAATGGCCGACAGGAAGCGCGGCATGCGCCGCAATCTCACCGCCTATGGCGACGAAGAGTTCTCGCTCTTCCTGCGCAAGGCCTTCATCAAGGCGATGGGCTATTCCGACGCGGCGCTGGAACGCCCCATCGTTGGAATCACGAACACCTACAGCGGTTTCAATGCCTGCCACCGCACCGTCCCCGAGCTGATTGACGCGGTGAAGCGCGGCGTGATGCTGGCGGGCGGCCTGCCGGTCGAGTTCCCGGTGGTTTCGCTGCACGAATCGTTCGCATATCCCACCAGCATGTACCTGCGCAACCTCATGGCGATGGATGCGGAGGAGATGATTCGCGCCCAGCCGGTTGACGCCGTCGTGCTGATCGGCGGCTGCGACAAGACGGTGCCGGCGCTGCTCATGGGCGCGGCGAGCGCCGGCGTGCCCGCCATCCTCATGGTGACCGGCCCCATGATCACCGGCGAGCACAAGGGCGAGCGGCTCGGCGCGTGCACCGACTGCCGGCGCTTCTGGGCGCGCTTCCGCGCGCAGGAGATTGACGAGCGCGAGATCAACGAGGTCAGCGCGCAGCTCTGCCCGAGCGCGGGCACCTGCATGGTGATGGGGACCGCGAGCACGATGGCGCTGTGCGCGGAGGCGCTCGGGATGATGCTGCCGGGCGGCGCGTGCATCCCGGCGGTGATGGCCGAGCGCATGAGAAACGCGGAGGCGACCGGCGCGCGGGCGGTGGGCCTCGCGCAGGAGCGGCTGACGCCGGACCGGATCATGACGCCGGCCGCCTTCGAGAACGCGCTCACCATGCTGCTCGCGATCGGGGGCTCGACCAACGGCATCGTTCACCTGGCGGCGATCGCGGGACGGCTCGGCATCGCGGTGGATCTCGACGCCTTCGACCGCATGGGGCGGAAGACCCCGGTCCTCGTGGACCTCAAGCCGACGGGCCGGCACTACATGGAGGATCTCTACAAGGCGGGCGGGGCGGCGACGGTCTTCCGGGAGTTGAAGCCGCTGCTCCATCTCGATGCGCCGACCGTGACGGGCGGGACGCTCGGAGAGAATATCGCGGCGGCGGCGCCGCCGTTCCCGCAACAGGTGGTACGGTCCTTCAGGAATCCGGTTTTCAAGGAGGGCGGCATCGCGTTCCTGCGCGGCAGCCTCGCGCCCGACGGCGCCGTCATCAAGCAGTCGGCGATGGATCCGAAGCTCGCGCGGCACGAGGGGCGGGCGGTGGTGTTCGAATCGCTCGAGGACCTGTCGGACCGCGTGGACGACCCGGGGCTCGACGTTGCCGCGGGCGATGTCCTGGTGCTGAAGAACGCCGGGCCGAAAGGCGCGCCCGGCATGCCGGAGGCGGGCTACATCCCGATCCCGAAGAAGCTGGCGCGGGAAGGCGTGAAGGACATGGTGCGCATC
>DAIDBG010000341.1 GCA_027310225.1 bacterium
CCGCCAACATCCTCTCGCCCAGCGTCCTCGGCCACGACCCGGCGGTAAAACCCGAGACCTATGACCCCGAGGGCGCGAAGAAGCTGCTGGCGGAAGCGGGCTATCCCGACGGCTTCCGGGTGACGCTCGCCACACCCAACAACCGCTATATCAACGACGAGCAGGTGGCGCAGACCGTGGCCCAGATGTGGACGCGCATTGGCATCGTGACCCGCGTCGAAGCAATGCCGCTCAGCGTCTATTTCGGAAGAGCGCGCAACAAGGAATTCGGCGTCGCCCTGCTCGGCTGGGGCTCGCGCGCCGCCGACCTCGCGCTGCGCTCGCTGCTCGTCACCGCCAACCCGGAGAAGGGCTACGGCGCGTGGAACTGGGCGGGCTATTCCAACCCGAAGCTCGACGAGCTGGTCGTGCGGTCTCTGGGCACCGTGGATCCCGCCAGGCGCGAAGTGCTGGCGCGCAGCGCCAGCGCGCTGGCCGCGCGTGAAGTCGCGCTCATCCCGCTGCACTACCAGATCGTCACGTGGGCGATGAAGCGAAATATCACATACACAGCAAGGACCGACGAATTCACGTTCGCCCATCTCTTCCGCCCCGGGACGAAATAAGAATGAAGGCGGAAGGCGGAAGGATGACCTGGTTTTTCCTCCCGCGCAGCGGGGGTCATCCCTCATCCTTCATCCTTCATTCATGACGGCGATGCTCGCATTCGCTGCCAAACGGCTCGCGCAGAGCATCGCAGTGCTGTTCGTGATGTCGGCGCTGGTGTTCGCCGGCGTGTACGCCATCGGGAACCCCGTTGACATCCTGATCAACCCGCAGGCCGACCAGGCCGAGATCGCACGCGCGACCGCCGCGCTCGGGCTCGACCGGCCGCTGTGGCTCCAGTACTGGAACTTTCTCGCCGGCGCCGTCGCGGGCGATCTCGGCCGCTCGTTCGTGTCCAACGTGCCGGCGGGCTACCTGATCCTCGAGCGCATGCCGGCGACGCTCGAGCTGGCGGCGGCCGCGACCGTCATCGCCGTCGCGCTCGGCATCCCGCTCGGCCTGTGGGCGGGACTGAGGCCCGATTCGGTTTCCGGCAAAGCGATCATGGCGGGCTCTATCCTCGGCTTCTCGCTGCCGACCTTCTGGGTCGGCGTGATGCTGATCCTCGTGTTCTCGGTCGAGCTCGGCTGGCTGCCGCCCACAGGCCGGGGCGAAACCGTCACCGTGCTCGGCGTGCAGCTCTCGTTTCTCACTTGGAACGGGCTGAAGCACCTCGCCATGCCGGCGCTGAACCTTGCGCTGTTCAATCTCTCGCTGCTGATCCGCTTGACGCGCGCCGGCACCCGTGAAGCGCTCGCGCAGGATTACGTGCGCCTCGCGCGCGCCAAGGGACTCACCATGGCGCGCGTGATGCGGGTGCACGTGCTGAGGAACATCCTGATACCGATCGTGACGGTGACGGGACTGGAGTTCGGCTCGCTGATCGCGTTCGCCATCGTCACCGAGACCATTTTCGCCTGGCCGGGCATGGGCAAGCTCCTGATTGACTCGATCAACGTCCTCGACCGCCCGGTGATCGTCGCCTATCTGCTGGTGATCGTCCTGGTGTTCGTGATCATCAATCTCGTCGTGGACATCGCCTACGCCGCGCTCGATCCGCGCGTGCGGCCGGATGGCCGCTCGCCATGAGACGGGACGAGGCAAGGGTGACGAAATGCGGCTCCCCGATGACAATTGCAGCCGGGACTCCGCTTCGGGAATTCGCTGCGGGCTTCGCCCAGGACCGCGTCGCCGTGACTGCGCTCGCGGTCCTGGGCCTGATTCTGCTGGCGGCGGTCTTCGCGCCGCTGATCTCGCCGCAGGACCCCTACAGCCTCGGTGAGCTCGACATCCTCGACTCGAAACTACCGCCCGGGTCGAAAAGCGCCGCCGGCATGACCTACTGGCTCGGCACCGACGAGCAGGGCCGCGACCTGCTTTCCGCCATCTTCTATGGGCTGCGGATCAGTCTCGGCGTCGGCGCAATATCCACGCTGGTCGCGCTCGCGATCGGCACGGCGGTCGGGCTCGCCGCCGCCCATGCCGGCGGCTGGCTCGACGCGCTGATCATGCGGCTGGTGGATCTCCAGCTCTCCTTCCCCGCGATTCTCATCGCGCTGGTGCTGCTCGCGGTGCTGGGACAGGGTGTGGACAAGATCGTGATCGCGCTCATCACGGTCCAGTGGGCCTATTACGCGCGCACGGTGCGCGGCTCGGCACTCGCGGAAAAGCGCCGGGAGTACGTGGACGCCGCACGCTGCATGGCGTTCGGCACCGCCCGCATCGTGTTCCGCCATATCCTGCCCAACGTGCTGCCGACGCTCATCGTCGTCGCCACGGTGCAGATCGCGCACGCCATCGCGCTGGAAGCCACCCTCTCCTTCCTCGGGCTCGGCATGCCGATCACCTCGCCCTCGCTGGGGCTCTTGATCGCCAACGGCTTCGTGTACCTGCTCTCGGGCAAGTACTGGATCAGCTTCTTCCCGGGCGCCGCGCTCCTCGTCGTCATCGTCGCCATGAACCTCACGGGCGACCGGCTGCGCGACGTCCTGAATCCCCGTCTGGCCTCCCACTACGGCGCGTAGCCGGGGACGGGCGACGAAGCGACCCGTTCGACGTGCGCTTCTCTACCTGCGCGCGGCTTCCGCGAGTTCCTTTTCGACCGTCTCCACCACCGCCGCTTCGTAGGCGCGGATGAAATCCAGCCCGGTATCGGACGCGATACCGCGCTGCTTCATGACCTCGTCCCGCGAGGGCTTCATGGCGTCCACGCGCCTGAAGAAAGCGACGGTGCGCGCGGGATCGCGGCCGAGCGCGTTGAACACGCTCTCCAAACGGATAGTAACGGCTGTACGTCATGTCGTTGGCGATGCTCACGTTGTTCAGGGATCCCTGCTTCCTCGCAAGCGCCCGCTCCGCCTTGCCGAAGATCTTCGCGCGCTCCAGCAAGAGCGTGTCCGGCGATATTTCCTTCCGCTCGTAGCGCGCGTAAAGCCCCGCGAGCTGTTCGTAGAAGGTTTTTGTCGTGCGGGCGCGTTCGGATTCCGCGTCCGCGTAGCGCCGGATCGCCCGGTTCTCGCGGGCCGTTGATCCGAACTTCTCCTCGCCGAACGCGGCCATCGCCTTGTAGGTGATGAGGTTGCAGAGCGCCTCCTCGATGCCGTACGGAAGCTCGAACTGATCGTGGCAGTCCTCGTGGAAAACGAGATAGAGGAAGCGGTCCAGCCTGGAGCCGAGCATCGCGGGAGTGACGGGCGTGCCGACTTCGCCCATCGCCTCCACCGCGCCGAAGAAGGCGTCGGCGCCCTCGCCGAGCGCGCGGCACTCCTGCTCGGTAACCGAATCGAGCCACCGGATCGCCGGGTCCTCGTAGGAATACGGCAGGGTGAGCCGCGGCGCGTAACCGCAGAAAGGGTACGCCTCCTGCTCATCGGACAGATCGAGGAAGTTGTCCGTTTCCTCGAAGCCGATCCGCCGCTCGAACGCCCTCGCCTCGTCAATGAGCGCAGCCCATTCATCGGGCACGCCGGGGGCCGACGGGGCAAAGATGTCGCGCAGCTGGGCGCACCCCGCGATCGCGGCCGCGAGCAGCGCGGCCAAAGCCAGCCGAAGGACAGATCTGCTGACATGAGACTTCCGGCAAACTCCCCGATCCATGGCTCCTGTTCCTTCGGTCACCGGTGACTTTTCGTACGCGCACCGAATAACGCATTGATCAAGTTGAAGGATGACAGACCCGGGCGCAAAATGGCGACCGACCTGCCAATTTACGGATTTCCTTTGCATTACGCGGCGCCTTTGCGGTTATGAACTGCGGTTTTTCCCCGTCACTCGTCACGCTCCCATGACCTTCGACATGAGCCTCGTCCAGCGCGGCGCGCGCCTGCGCCGCAGCCCCTACTTCGAGGCGACGCAGCGTTACGGCGCCGAAGCGTACACCGTTTACAACCACATGCTGTTCCCGATTCGCTTCGGCGACCTCGAGGAGGAATACCGGCACCTCATCCGCCACGTCACGCTGTGGGATGTCGCGGTGGAGCGCCAGGTCGAGATCACCGGCCCTGACGCCTTTGCATTCACCAACCTGCTGACGCCGCGCGATCTCTCTCGTTGCGCAGTCGGCCAGGGCAAGTACGTCGTCATCACCGCGGACGATGGCGGCATCATCAACGACCCGGTGCTGCTGCGCCTGGGCGAGAACCACTTCTGGCTCGCGGTCGCCGACAGCGACGTTCTGCTGTGGGCGCGCGGCGTGGCGCTCCGATCGGGCCTGCGTGTGGAAATCCGCGAGCCCGACGTATCGCCGCTCCAGGTGCAAGGCCCCAAGGCGAAGGAAGTCGTAAGCGCACTCTTCGGGGATGCGGTGTTGAAACTCCGCTATTACTGGTTCCTCGAAACCACGCTTGACGGCATTCCAGTGGTGGTGACGCGTACCGGATGGACCGGCGAAGCGGGCTACGAGATTTATCTGCGCGACGGCAGCCGCGGCGACGAGCTGTGGGAACGCATCATGGATGCCGGAAAACCGCACCGCATCCGGCCGACCGGCCCCTCCGACATCCGCCGCATCGAGGCCGGGATACTGAACTGGGGCGCGGACATGACGCCGGAGAACAACGTGTACGAAGTCGGCCTCGATTACCTGGTGGACGACGACAAGAAAACCGACTACATCGGCCGCGATGCGCTTGAGCGGATCAAGGCGGAAGGCGTGAAGCGCAAGCTCGTCGGCATCGAAATCGAGGGCGAGCGCATCGAAATGAATGCGGTGCCCTGGCTCGTGAAGTCGGGCGGCGACACCATCGGCCGCTGCACGTCCGCAATCCACTCCCCGCGCCTCAGGAGAAACATCGGTTACGCGATGGTCCCGGTGGAGTACGCCGCATCGGGGACTCAACTGCGCGTCAAGATGTCCGGCATCGGCGAGCGCCGCGCGACCGTCGTGCCTAAGCCGTTCGTTGATCCGGGAAAAGCCATTCCGAAAAGCTAACCCGAAGAAATAGCGGGCTTTTTCTGCGGGCTTGTGCGCGTACGTGCTATACTCGCGCCCTTTTCCGGAAACCCGGAACCCATGCGAGCCATCCGCAACATCGCGATCATCGCCCACGTTGACCACGGGAAAACCACGCTGGTTGACCAGCTGCTGCGCCAGTCCGGCACCTTCGCCGCGCACCAGCACGTGGTCGAGCGCGTGATGGACTCCAACGACCTCGAGCGCGAGCGCGGCATCACCATCCTCGCCAAGAACTGCGCCGTCCGCTACGGCGGCACGCACATCAACATCGTGGACACGCCGGGCCACGCCGACTTCGGCGGCGAGGTCGAGCGCGTGCTCTCGATGGTGGACGGCGTGCTGCTGCTGGTGGACGCGGTCGAGGGCCCGATGCCGCAGACGCGCTTTGTTACCCGCAAGGCGCTCGCGCTGGGCCTGAAGCCCGTCGTCGTCGTCAACAAGATGGACCGCCCCGGCGCGCGACCCGACTGGGTGGTGAATCACACGTTCGATCTCTTCGACAAGCTGGGCGCAACCGAGGCGCAGATGGACTTCCCCGTCATCTACGCGTCAGCCTTGCAGGGCTGGGCGACGAGGCAGAGCGGGGAAACGGGCACGGACATGAAGCCGCTGTTCGAGGCCGTCCTCGAGCAGGTGCCGGTACGCGCCGACGATCCCGACGGCCCGCTGCAATTGCAGATCTGTTCGCTCGACTACACGAGTTACGTCGGCCGCATCGGCATCGGCCGCGTCAACCGCGGCCGCATCCGCTCCGGCCAGAGCGTGCTGGTGCTGAAGGGCCCGGATGCCGCGCCGGTTTCCGCCAGGGTGAACCAGGTGCTGGTGTTCGAGGGTCTGGAGCGCGTCGTCACCGAAGAAGCGCGGGCGGGCGACATTGTCGCCATTAACGGCGTCGAGGAGGTCGGCATCGGCGTCACCCTTGCCGACCCGGAGCGGCCCGAGGCGCTGCCGCTGCTCAAGGTGGACGAGCCCACGGTCACCATGAACTTCCAGGTCAACACCTCGCCCTTCGCCGGCCGCGACGGCAGGTTCGTCACCAGTCGTCAGCTGCGCGAGCGCCTCGCGCGCGAGACCATGGGCAACGTCGCGCTGCGCGTCGAAGAGACAGCGGACCCCGACGTGTTCCTGGTCTCCGGGCGCGGCGAGCTGTACCTTACCATTCTGATCGAGAACATGCGCCGCGAGGGTTACGAGCTCGCGGTGTCGCGCCCGCGCGTCGTCATGAAGGAAGTCGGCGGCGTACCGTGCGAGCCGTACGAGCTGCTGACGGTGGACGTCGAGGAAGCGCACCAGGGCGCGGTCATGGAAGCGCTGGGCGCGCGCCGCGGCGACCTGCAGGACATGCAGCCCGACGGCAAGGGCCGCGTGCGCCTCGACTACCGCATCCCGGCACGCGGCTTGATCGGCTTCCAGTCCGATTTCCTGACGATGACGCGCGGCACCGGCATCACGAGCCACGTGTTCGACGACTACGGCCCGATGAAGCCGGAGATCGCGGAGCGCCGCAACGGCGTGCTGGTGTCGGCCGAGAACGGCGAGGCCGTCGCCTACGCGCTGTGGAAGCTGCAGGAGCGCGGCCGCCTGTTCGTCAGCCCCGGCGAGCCGCTCTACGAGGGCATGGTGATCGGGCTGCACAGCCGCGACAACGATCTCGTCGTCAACCCGGTGAAGACCAAGCATCTCACCAACATCCGCGCCGCCGGCAAGGACGAGGCGATCCTGCTGACGCCCCCGATCCGGCACACGCTGGAATCCGCCGTCGAATTCATCGCCGACGACGAGCTGGTCGAGATCACGCCGAAATCCATCCGCATCCGCAAGCGGCTCCTGCGGGAGCATGAGAGGAGGCGCACGCGGAGGGCGGAGCAGGTTCACGCGGCCTGAGCCGCGGGATGCGACCCCGCAGCGTGCGGATGCGCCGGTGCGAACCCCGAGCGCCCCGCTCCGAGGCCACTTGCAGGTCCGGATGCCGTCGCTGACCGAATCGCTCCGGCGCACGCGGAGGGCGGAGCAGGTTCACGCGGCCTGAGCCGCGGGATGCGACCCCGCAGCGTGCGGATGCGCCGGTACCGATCGCGTCAGCCGTTTCTACCGCGCGGGCTCCTGGATGTAGCGCCAGCGAAGCAGGCGCCGCTCGAGCAGCTCCGAGACCGAAAACAGAAGCAGCACGAAAACCATGATCAGCACGATCAACGCGATAGTCAGCGCAGCGTTGTAGGTGCTCTGGGCGAACTGGAGCAGGTAGCCGAGCCCCCGGCTGGAGGCCACGAACTCACCGACGACAGTGCCGGTGAACGCGAAACCGACTGCGACTTTGAGGTTGCCCATGAGCCAGGCGGTTACCGAGGGCACATAAACCTCGCGAATCAGAACCCGGCGGCCGCCCCCGAGCGTGCGGACCCGCTCGACGAGGCGGTGGTCCACGTCCTTGATGCCGCTGTGGACGGCGAAGAAGACGAGCACGGCGACGAGAATGAGGGCGAGCGCCACCTTGGAGGCCAGTTCTATGCCGAGCCAGATGACGAAAAGTGGCGCCAGAATGACGCGCGGGATCGCATTGAGGACGATCATCACCGGCTCGAGCAGCTCGGCCAGAATCGGCGTCAAGGCGGCGGAAAAACCCAATACGACGCCCGCCACCAGTCCCGCGAGCAGCCCGATAATGGCCGCGGTGAAGGTCGCCTCGAGATGAGGCCAGATCCCGCCCTCGGCGAACAGCGAGAACATCACCTGGGCGACGCGCGAGGGCGGCGGCGCGTAGAACGGATCGAGCCAGGCGAGCCGCGAGAGCGCCTCCCACAGCAGCAGCAGGAGGAGAAGCGCCGCGCTGCGCCGGAAAATCGTACTGTTGATCCAGGTTTTCACAGCGCGTAGTCCACCAGCGGCGACTCGCCGGAAAGCTCGTCCCACAATCCCCGCAGCAGGGGTCCGAAGACCGGATGGCGCCGCGTCTCGAGCACGTTGCGCGGCCTCGCGATCCGGACCTCATGGCGCGAGCGGATGGTGGCTCTGGGCCCCTGGGACAGCACATAGACGACGTCCGAGGCGCTGATCGCCTCCTCGAGATCGTGCGTGACGAGCAGCACCGTCAAGTGTTCGCGCTCCACCCAGCCGAGCAGCTCCTGGGTGATGCGCGTCCGCACGATGGCGTCAAGCGAGGCGAAGGGCTCGTCCATGAGCAGCAGCCGCGGCTGCAACGCCAGTACCTGGGCGATGGCGACACGCTTGCGCTGGCCGCCGGAGAGCTGGCGCGGATAGCGATCACCGAAGCCCGCCAGGCCGAGCGAGGAAAGCCATTGTTCGGCCCTGGCTTCGGCTTCCTTCCTGTCGAGCCCGCGGATGCGCAGCCCGAGCGCGACGTTCTGCCGCGCGGTACGCCAGGGAAGGAGAGCGTCCTCCTGGAAGAGGAAACCCACTTCGTCGAGCGAAACGTCGAGCGCCACGCTGCCGCTTTGCGGACGCAGCAACTGCGTGACCGCACGCAGAATACTGGTCTTGCCCGAGCCCGACGGGCCGATCAGGCTCGCGAACTGGCCCGCCTTGACCTCGAGCGAGATGCCTTCGAGGACAGGCTCCGCGCCATAAGCGACGGTAACGTCCTGGACCCGGAGCACTTAACCCTCGAGAACCGCCGTATCCAGCAGCGTCCTCAGATCCACCTTTCCCGGCTTGAGCACATCGGCGACCTCCTGCGATTTCATCACCCGCCGGGCCGCCTCCACATCGATTGTTACGTCTTCCGGGTAGAGCGAACGCCGGTAGCGTTCGATGATTTGCTTGAGCTGCTCGAGGTTGCCGCCCGCGATGAGGGCCTTGGGCAGCGCCGCAATGATGTCGTCGGGCGGGATCGTCCGGGCATCGGCCAGGCCTTTCTTGAGGGCTGCGGCCAGCCTGCGCATCTCCGGCAGGCGCTGATCCCGCTCTTTCGCGCGCACCGATACTCCCATGAACTCGTAGGCGCCGCCCAGATGCTTGCGGGCCTGCTCGATCTCCATGAAGTTCACCAGCTCGCGGCCGCCCGCCTGGATCGTGAGGGACAGCGCGGGCTCCTGCACCATCGCCGCAGCGACTTGCCCGATTCGCAAGGCATCGAACAGATTGGTCCCCAGGGCCGCGTAGCGAACCTTCTTCGCGTCCGCGCCCGCCTGCCCGAGCAGAAAGAGCAGAAGGGCATGATCGGCATTGCCCAGACCGGAGATCCCGACGGTCTCGCCTTCCAGGTCCTTCACCGTCTTGATGGCGTCCTTGCGCCGGGGACCCACGGCCAGAGCAAACAGCGGCAACCGCCCGGTCGAGGCAAAGCGACGGATCGGCGCGCCGTTCGCGAAGGCCTGCAGCGCCACGTCAAAGGACGTGCCGGCATACTCCACCGCGCCTCCGACCAGGGCCTGCATGGCCGCGTTGCCGCCGCGCGTATAGACCAGATCTACATTGAGATCCTGTCCGGCGAAATGGCCGCGAGCACGCGCGACCTCGTAGGGCACCACTCAAAGCAGTTGGCCGCAAAAGGCGAGCCGCAGCTTGGTCTCCGCGGCGTGCGCTTGCGGGCCGCCGGCGCTTACCGCAATGACGCCGGCGACACCCAGCAGCCCTTTGAGCGCCGTTCGCCGGTCCCACTTCAGGTCTTGCCCGGTCTCGCTGACAACGCCGACCAGGTCCGGGTTTGTAGCATCGCAGCAACCCATGGCAACCTCCTCGATCCTGCTGGCATCCGGCAGGAATGATAGCACGCGCGATTGGCGCTTACTTCAATGCCGTGCAGGGCCTGTTATCCCGTCACTGTTCAGAAAAGGTCGCGCCACTTGGCCCGGACCTTCTCCTGCAGCTCCCGGCTCGCCTCCGCCACCTCGGGAAACTCGTGGAGA
>DAIDBG010000187.1 GCA_027310225.1 bacterium
GTCATCGGGGTGACGCCCGTCGTCTCCGGCCCCGGCTTTGCCCTGCGCGGCGACGCGAACAAGTCGGTCGCGATCACGGGCATCGAGACCGAGACCTACTTCAACGTGATCGCGCTCCCCGAGAAGATCGTGGCGGGCCGCTACAACGTCGGTCCCCTGGATATCATCATCGGCACCGAGCTCGCGAAGGACCTCGGCGCGAACGTCGGCGACAAGCTGAGGCTCGTGACGGCCTCCGACGCCGCCTCCGCCTTCACCGTGATCGGCATCTTCGATTTCGGCAACAAGGGCGTGAACCAGCGCAACGTGTACGTGGCCCTGCGCTCGGCGCAAAACCTGCTCGGCCTGGTCGGCGGCGTCTCCCAGATCGAGATCAAGGTGGGCGACCCGTTCGCCGCCGAGGGCGTCGCGCAGACGATCCGGGCCGGCACCGACCTGCAGGTGGACAGCTGGATCAGCACCAACGCGCAGTTCTTCACCGCGATGACCGCCCAGATACTCACGAACACGGTGATCCGGTTCTTCGTGGGGCTGACGGTGGCGCTGGGGATCGCCAGCGTGCTCGTGGTGTCGGTGGTGCAGAAGTCCAGGGAGATCGGCATCCTGCGCGCGATGGGCACCTCCCGCGAGCAGGTGCTGCGCGTGTTCCTGATCCAGGGCGGCGTCATGGGGCTGGCGGGTTCCGTGCTCGGCTCGCTGCTCGCCTGGGGATTTCTCCTGGTGTGGCGCAGCGTCACGATCAACCCGGACGGCACGCCGATGTTCATCATCGAGATAGAACCGTCGCTGCTCGTGATCGCCAGCACGGGCGCGACGCTGGTGGGGATCCTCGCCGCCGTGGTCCCGGCGCGGCGCGCGGCGCGCCTCGATCCGGTGGTGGCGATACGCAGCTAAGCACAGCGCGGATCCCATGGAGACGCTGCGGCTGGAAGGCGTGCGCAAGTCCTACGGTATCGGCACGCCGGTGGAAACCGAGGTGCTGCACGGCATAGACCTCACCCTGCAGCGCGGCGAGTTCGCGGCGCTGGTCGGCCCTTCCGGCTCGGGAAAGACCACTCTGCTCAACCTGATCGGGCTGCTCGACCGGCCCGGCGCGGGACGCCTGTTCATCGAGGGGCGGGAGACGAGCGGGCTCGACGAAACGGCGCTCACGCGCCTGCGCGGTCGCGCGATCGGGTTCGTCTTCCAGTACCACTACCTGCTGCCGGCCTTCACCGCGATCGAGAACGTGATGATGCCCATCCTGGCCGCGCGCGGCCGCCCCGACGACGCCATGCGCAGCACCGCGGAACACCTGCTCGACAAGGTCGGCCTCGCGCCCTGGCGCAACAGCAGGGCGACCGAGATTTCCGGCGGCCAGCAGCAGCGCGTCGCGATCGCCCGCGCGCTCGCCATGAACCCCCTGCTGGTGCTGGCGGACGAGCCCAGCGGGAACCTGGATACCCGCACCGCCGACGGCGTCTTCGACCTGCTGCGCGAGGTCAACGAGAGCAGCGGAACGACGTTCCTGATCGTCACGCACGACCCGCGCCTCGCCCGGCGCTGCGACCGCATCATCGAGCTGGTGGACGGGCGCATCGTCTCGGACCGGCCGAATGCGGACGTGGTGCGGCGCGGCTGAGCCTGCCTCCGCTCCCCGCGCGCCGCAAGGCGCTGCCCGGCTGGCCGGTGCGCTGGCCCATCACTCCTCGCTCGTGACAAGGATGACGCGGTAGTCGTTGACGTTGGTGCGCGTGGGGCCGGTAACGACGAGGTCGCCGAGCGCGCTGAAGAAGCCGTAACCGTCGTTGTTCTCCAGCAGCTTCACGGCGGCGAGCTTTTTCTTCGCGGCGCGGGCGAGCGAGTCCGGCGCGAGGATCGCGCCAGCGTTGTCTTCCGAGCCGTCTATGCCGTCGGTGTCGCAGGCGAGCGCGTGGATGCCTTCCGCGCCGTCGAGGTTCGCCGCGAGTGCGAGCAGGAACTCGGTATTCCGCCCGCCGCGGCCGTTGCCGCGCCCGGTGACGGTGGTCTCGCCCCCCGAGATCAGCGCGACCGGCGGCTGCCACGGCAGCCCGTGCCGCTTCACTTCCCGCGCGAGCGCGCCGTAAACTTTCGCCACCTCGCGCGCTTCGCCGGTCACCGCATCGCCGAGTACGGCGGGATGGATGTCGTAACCGATGAAGAACTGCGCCGCCGCCTGGAGCGAGGCCTGCGCGGTGGCGATGACGCGGTTCTCGACCCGCCTGAAAATCTTCGAGCCCGGCTTGGGCGTTTCCGGGATCTCGCCCTTTGCGCCGCGCGCGAGATGCGCGACGATGGCCGCCGGCGCCTTCACTTCGTAGCGCTTGAGAATGTCGAGCGCGTCCTGGTAGGTCGTCGAGTCGGGCGCGCACGGGCCGGAGGCGACGTGCGAGGGGTCGTCGCCCGTCACGTCCGAGACGACGAGCGCGAGCACCGGCGCGCGGCAGGCGGCGGCGAGTCGCCCGCCCTGGACCGCGGAGAGGTGCTTCCTTACCGTATTCATGTCCTGGATCGGCGCGCCGCATTTCAGCAGCTCGCGCGTTGTCGCCTGGAGGTCCGCCGCCATGATGCCTTCGGCGGGCAGCGAGAGCAGCGCCGAGCCGCCGCCGGAGACGAGGACGAGCAGCAGGTCGTCCGGCGTGAGGGCCTTCACCCGCCGCAGGATCTCGCGCGCCGCCTTCTCGCCGCTCTCGTCCGGCACCGGGTGCCCGGCCTCGATCACGGTAATGCGGTTGGTGAGCAGCCCGTGCCGGTAGCGCGTGACGACGAGTCCGTCGAGGGCCGCATCCGCCGGCCAGTTCTGCTCCAACGCGAGCGCCATCGCGGCGGCGGCCTTGCCGGCGCCGACCGCCAGCGTTTTCCCCCTGGGCGGCGCGGGAAGATGCGCCGGCACGATCTTCAGCGGGTCCGCTGCGGCAAGCGCCGCGTGGAAACTGCCCAACAAGAGATCGCGCGGAGTCACTAGACAAGCGCCAGGTGGAGCTTGATCGCCGCGTCGATCAGGCGCATCAGGTCCCGGCCCAGTTCTCCGGCCTTACCCGGGTGCAGGCGCTCCTTGGAGACGGTGCGGATTTGCTGTGCCATGGCCTTCGAGTCCTTCGGCAATCCGCTTTGCTTCGCGATGAGCAGCACCTCGAAGGGGTACACGCGCGTAATGTTGGAAGTGACCGGCAACACCGTGACCGTGGCTGACGCCCTGTTGTTCGCGTCGTTGCTGACGATCAACACGGGGCGCCGCTTGTTGATCTCCAAGCCGACCGAAGGACTCAGGTCGGCGTAGTAAATCTCACCACGTCTCATCCGGCAGGCCGTCCGAATTGGTCGCGTCGTGGGCCGCGTCCGGCTCGCGCGCCGCCGCACGATAGGCCGCTTCCAGCTCGCGCTCGCGCAACAGGGCGATCGCCGCCTCGATCACGTGAGAGCGGCTTTTCAGCGCATGTTGCTTGCGGTACTTCTCGATGAACTCGAGCGAGGATCCCGGGATCGAGATGGAAAGCTTTTCGCAGCGCATCTTCGGTATTCTCTCTAGTAATACCGATAATGCTACCATCAGTAGGATTCAGGATGCAACCGAGCCTTGGGCCAGTACGCTCCTGAGATATTGGCCGGTGTGACTGGTCTTGTTCTTCGCGACGTCCTCCGGTGTGCCTTCCGCGATCACGCGCCCGCCGCCTTCGCCGCCCTCGGGCCCGAGGTCGATGATCCAGTCGGCGCTCTTGATGACGTCGAGGTTGTGCTCGATCACGACCACCGTGTTGCCGTGGTCGCGCAGCCGGTGCAGCACGCGCAGCAGCAGGTCAATGTCGTGAAAATGCAGCCCCGTGGTCGGCTCGTCGAGGATGTAGAGCGTGCGGCCGGTGTCGCGCCTGGAGAGCTCGAGCGAGAGCTTCACGCGCTGCGCCTCGCCCCCCGAGAGCGTGGTCGCGCTCTGTCCCAGCTTGACATAGCCCAGCCCCACGTCGAGCAGCGTCCGCAGCTTGCGCGCGATCGCCGGCACCGCGCTGAAGAATTCGGCCGCCTGCTCGACCGTCATCTCCAGCACTTCCCGGACGTTCCGGCCCTTGTAGCGGACGTCGAGCGTCTCGCGGTTGTAGCGCTCGCCATGGCAGACGTCGCACGGCACGTAGATGTCGGGCAGAAAGTGCATCTCGACTTTCAACACGCCGTCACCCTGGCATGCCTCGCAGCGCCCGCCCTTGACGTTGAACGAGAAGCGGCCCGCCCCGTAGCCCCGGGCGCGCGCCTCCGGCACGCCGGCGAACAGCTCCCGGATCGGGGCGAAAAGCCCGGTGTAGGTCGCGGGATTGGAGCGCGGGGTGCGCCCGATCGGGCTCTGGTCCACGTTCACCACCTTGTCGAAGTGGTCCATGCCGCTGATCGCCTCGTGCCGCGCGGGCTCGGCCACGCTGCCGTAGAGGTGGCGCGCCACCGCTGCGTACAGCGTGTCGTTGACGAGGGTGGACTTGCCCGAGCCGGAGACCCCCGTCACGCACACGAAGAGGCCCACCGGCAGGCTCAGCGTGACGTTCTTCAGGTTGTTGCCGCCCGCCCCGGTGATCACGAGCCGGCGGCCGGGGTTCGCGCGGTGGCGCAGCGCCGGCACCTCGATCCGGCGGCGCCCGGAAAGATACTGGCCGGTGAGGGACTCGGGGTGCGCCGCGATCTCCTTCGGGCTGCCCTGCGCAACCACCTCGCCGCCGTGCTCGCCCGCCCCGAGCCCCATGTCAACGACGTGGTCGGCGTTCTGAATTGCCTCCTGGTCGTGCTCGACCACGATCACGGAGTTGCCGATGTCGCGCAGACGCTTCAAGGTCGCCAGCAGCCGCGCGTTGTCGCGCTGGTGCAGCCCGATCGAGGGCTCGTCGAGCACGTACATCACGCCGGTCAGCCCCGAGCCGATCTGGCTCGCGAGGCGGATGCGCTGCGCCTCGCCCCCGGAGAGCGTGTCCGCCGGGCGGTCGAGCGAGAGATAGTCGAGCCCCACGTTGTTGAGGAAGGTGATGCGCGCGACGATCTCCCGGACGATCTTCTCCGCGATCGCCTGCTTGACGCCCGTGAGCGCGAGCGCCTCGAAGAACCGGCTCGCCTGCGCGAGCGTCAGCGCGCTGATGTCGTAGATGGTGCGGCCGGAAACGGTGACGTGACGGGCTTCCCGCCGCAGCCGCGTGCCATCGCACTCGGGGCAGGGTCTGGTGTTGAGGTACTTCGCGAGCTCCTCGCGCACCACGAGGGAGTCGGTCTCGCGGTAGCGGCGCTCGAGGTTGGGAATCACACCCTCGAACGCGTGCTCGCGCACGTGCTTGTTGCCGCGCTCGCCGAGGTAAGTGAAGCGGATACTGTCGTGGCCCGAGCCGTGCAGCACGGCGTGCCGGACGGCTTCCGGCAGCTTCTCGAACGGCGTCTCGACGTCGAAACCGTAGTGGCCGGCGAGGCATTGCAGCATCTGGAAGTAGAACTGGTTGCGCCGGTCCCAGCCCTTGATCGCGCCCGAGGCGAGCGAGAGGTCGGGGAAGGCAACCACGCGCCTGGGGTCGAAGAAGCTCACCGTGCCGAGCCCGTCGCAGCGCGGGCACGCGCCCATCGGGTTGTTGAAGGAGAACAGCCGCGGCTCGAGCTCGGGCAGCGAATAGCTGCACACCGGGCAGGCAAAGCGGGCGGAAAAGAGATGCTCCTTCCCGGAATCCATCTCCACCGCCAGCGCACGGCCGTCGGCGTGCCGCAACGCGGTCTCGAACGATTCGGCGAGGCGCTGCTTGGCGTCCGCGCGCACCTTCAGGCGGTCCACTACCACTTCGACGGTGTGCTTCACGTTTTTCTTGAGCCTGGGCAGCTCGTCGATCTCGTGGACGGCCCCGTCAATCCGCAGCCGCACGAAACCCTGCGCGCGCAGCTCCTCGAAAAGGTCGGCCTGCTCGCCCCTGCGCCCGACGATAAGGGGCGCGAGGATCATGAGCCGCGCCTCTCCGGGGAGCTGCAGCACGTGGTCCACCATCTGCGCGACGCTCTGCGCCGACAGGAGGATATTGTGCTCGGGGCAGTGCGGGTCGCCGATGCGCGCGTAGAGCAGCCGCAGGTAGTCGTGGATCTCGGTGACGGTGCCAACGGTGGAGCGCGGGTTGTGGCTGGCGGCCTTCTGCTCGATCGAGATCGCCGGCGAGAGCCCCTCGATGAGGTCCACATCCGGCTTTTCCATGAGCTGCAGGAACTGCCGCGCGTAGGCCGAGAGCGACTCGACGTAGCGGCGCTGCCCTTCGGCGTAGAGGGTGTCGAACGCAAGCGAGGATTTGCCCGAGCCCGACAGCCCGGTGATGACGATCAGGCGGTTCCTCGGCAGATCGAGGTTGACGTTCTTGAGGTTGTGCGTGCGCGCGCCGCGCACGCGGATGTACTCGGTCGCCGTCGCGGCCTCGGGTTCCGAGGCCCGCAGCGGGACGACAGTCGGTCGGTTGGCAGCCAAGTGAAGCGGAGGTCGTGAGTTGAACCTGCTAATATACCCACGTTTTTCACTTTTTCCCAACCTGTTTTATTCCCTTTCGTGGTATGAGTTCCGCCGACCGCATGAGCCCGCAGGAGCTGCGCGCGGCGTATCTCAAGGTGGACAGCGCGGGCTTTGACGAACAGAATGTGCTCAATCTGATACAGCGTGATTCGTGACCCCCGCCCCATCTCTCCCCCTTGACAAGGGGGGGGCGAGGGAGGGGGTCGTGATTCGTTAGGAGAAGAAAATGGCCTCAGTGAACAAAGTGATCCTGATCGGCAACCTCGGCGCCGACCCGGAGACGCGCTACCTGCCGAGCGGGGATGCGGTGACCAACATCCGTATCGCGACCAGCGAGAAGTGGAAGGACAAGAGCGGCGAGCAGCAGGAGCACACCGAATGGCACCGCATCGCTTTCTTCGGCAAGCTCGCCGAGATCGCGGGCGAATACCTGAAAAAGGGCTCCCCGGTGTACGTCGAGGGCCGCATCCGCACCCGCAAGTGGCAGGACAAGGAGGGTCAGGACAAGTATTCGACCGAGATCGTGGCCGACCGCATGCAGCTGCTGGGCAGCCGCGGTGGCGGCGGCGGCGGAGCCGAGGCGACGGCGCGCGAGCCTGCCGCGGCGGGCGCCGGCGGCGAAGCCAAGCCGCAGCAGAAGAAGGGCGGGGCCTTCGACCAGATGGACGACGACATCCCGTTCTGACAATTGTCAGAACGGGATGTCGTCGTCCATCTG
>DAIDBG010000188.1 GCA_027310225.1 bacterium
CGTCGAGGTCGGCGACGGGTTGTGAATTTTCAGCCACAGGGCACAGAGAATGGGTGACAAGTATCCGGTGGTGAAGGTCGCGGCGGTTCAGGCTGCATCGGTGTTCCTCGACCGCGAGGGTTCGACGGCGAAGGCGTGCCGGCTGATCCGTGAGGCGGGCGGGAACGGCGCGCGGGTGATTGCCTTCCCGGAAGGGTTCATCCCGGCGCACCCGGTGTGGTATCACCATCACCCCGCCACCAGTGCCGTTTCCAACAAGCTGGCGACGGAGCTGTTCAAGAACTCGGTCGAGATTCCGGGGCCGGAGGTCGAGGCGCTCTGCGCCGCCGCGCGCGCGGCGAACGCCTACGTGGTGATGGGCGTGTGCGAGAAGATCCCGAACACCATCGGCACGATGTTCAACACCCAGGTCTTCATCGGTCCGGACGGCACCGTGATCGGCAAGCACCGGAAGATCATGCCGACCGTCGGCGAGCGCCTCGTGCACATGGGCGGCTTCGGCGACACGCTGGGCGCGGTGAAGACGGAGTTCGGGCCGGTGAGCGGGCTGATCTGCGGCGAGAATTCCAATCCGCTGGCGATCTTCGCGCTCACCGCCGAGGGCACGCGCATCCACGTCATGAGCTGGCCCAACCACTTCCCGTCGAGCGGCGACCCGATGCGCAACCGCGTGGCGGTGGATTCCCAGGCCTTCGCGCAGATGAGCAAGGCCTGGGTGGTCTCGGCGTGCGGCACGGTGGACGAGGACATGATCCGCAGGCTGGAGGTGGGGCCCGAGGCCGGGAGATTCCTGCGCGATCCCGACCGCTGCGGCGGCAGCGTCATCGTTTCGCCTGGAAGCCGCGTCGTCGCCGGGCCGATGGGCGCGGAAGAAGGCATGCTTTACGCGGAATGCGACATCGAGATCAGCATCCGCATGAAACTGCGCCACGACTTCGCCGGGCATTACAACCGTCCCGACATTTTCCAGCTGCAGGTGAACCGCGCGGCCCCGCGCATCTACACGGTCCATGACGAGCCGGTGGCGCTGCCCCCGGTGATGCCGCAGGAAGGCGGGAGGCGCCTGCCGCAGCGCGAGGCGCCGCGGCTGCCCGCCGCCGCGGGCGGTCGCCCGCGGCGGCACGGCGCGCGCAAGCGCGCGCACACCCGCCACGGGAAGCGCCGGTGAAAGTGGCGATTCGTTCGGCAACATTGACCTGCCCGGCGGAAAGAAGGCGGTCAACGGCCGGCCGGACTACATTCCCGGTGCGTGCGAGGCGAGCCTGAAGCGGTCACGATTTAAGGGAGAGTAATGACCGACCGCAACACCGAAGTCGCACTCGAGCGCTTCACCTGGCGCATGCTGTCGCAGTACGTGTCGCCGTGGGAGTTCGAGCAGCTCAAGCAGCGGATCCAGAAGTGGGACCAGTGGTGCGAGGAATGGAGCAAGGCCGCCCGCAGGCACGTTGACATCGGCGACAAGGCCGCCGCGCGGGGGCACCGGCTCACCGCGGGCACGGCCTTCATTCGCGCCGCGCTCTACTACCACTGGGCGACGTTCCTGTTCGTTCACGACCCGAAGCAGTGGCGCGCCGGGATGGAGGCGATGGGCGAGTGCTGGAGAAAGGCCGCGCCGCTGGTGGACCCGCCGATGGAGCTGGTGGAAATCCCGTTCGAGGGCGCGACGCTGCCGGGCTACCTGCGCAGGCCCGCAGGGGTCGCGAAGCCGCCGCTCGTGTTCCTGGCCCCCGGCGGGGACTCGACCAAAGAGGAGCTCTACGACTTCGGCGAGCACATGCTCAAGCGCGGCATGGCAGTCTTCGCGTTCGACGGCCCCGGCCAGGGCCTGGTCAGCACGCGGCTCAAGCTCCGCCCCGACTTCGAGGTGCCGGTGCGCGCCGTCACCGATTTCGTGCTCGAGCGCGCGCCCGTGGACGGGAAGCGGCTTGCGATCGGCGGCATCTCCTATGGCGGCCTCTTTGCATGCCGCGCGGCCGCGTTCGACGACCGCTTCAAGGCGGTGTTCTCGGCGAGCAGCTGGTACACGCCGGCCGGGCGCTTTCCCGGCATGGATCCCCTGTCGCAAGTCGGACTCAAGCAGTACATGGGGGAGAACGCGATGGAGGTGCAGAACAGCATCACCATGGCAGGTGCGGCCGAGCGGCTCAAGGTGCCGTTGCTGCAGATCTACGGAGGGCTCGACAAGGCCTCGCCTCCGGAGCACGCCCGCCGCGTCGAGAAGGAGGTGAAGGGCCCGGTCACGACGCTGGTATTCGACGACGGCGTGCACGTGTGCAACAACCTGCATCACGTGGTGCGGCCGCTCATCGCTGATTGGCTGGCGGATCACCTGCGGTGATCGCGCAGCCAATCAGCGGAAGGATGAGGGATGGCAAGGATGAAGGATGAACGTGGAAGGATGATCCCTACCCGTATCCTGGGGTGGAACAAATCGTCCCTACCTTTCACGTTCACCCGGTCGGAACGACGTTAGCTGCCGACCGAAGGCAACGAAAAGTCGGGACCTGTCTTTGTCGCGCGGAGCGCGACGGTCATCCTTCCACATTCATCCTTCATCCTTTGAAATCCCTCGCCCGCCACACGTCACGGAGTATAGAGTG
>DAIDBG010000382.1 GCA_027310225.1 bacterium
CATGCCGAGGGCGGCGGGATGCCGGACGTGCTGAAAGATTTCGCACCCGGTGGTGAAAAATTCACCGGGGCAGGCCGCAGCCACGGCGGCGTCATCGGCGCCGCGACGCGTGCGGTCATGGCGAACGACCCCGCTGTGACCTCCGCGCTCGGTCCCGAGCTCACCCAGACGCTCGCGCAGTCCAAGATCGCGCAGCTCGCGCGCTCGTCCGGCGCCGACGAAAGCATCATCCGCCGCGCGCTCCAGATCATGGACCAGGCCGCCGCGTCCGTTCCCGCCGAGGCCAAGTCCGTCATCGCAGACTCGGTGCGTACCCGTTCGGCGTTGACTCCAGAGCAGGAAGCGATGGTTTTCGCCGCCGAGCACAAGGCGCTCACCAGCTCCGGCCTCGCTGCGACCGACGAGGCGCTCGCGGCGATGCGCGACAGGCTCGTCTCGCAGGCCCGCACCGCAGTCCAGACGACCAAGCAGAGCGCGAAGGACGTGGCCGGGTACATCGACGCACTGCGTCAGTCCGGCAAGAGCGATTCGCAGATCGTCGAGGGGCTACGCAACATGGGCCTCGCGCCGCAGGATGCGCAGGCCGTCGTCGCCGAGCAGCAGACACTCCCGATCGGGTTCGGCGGCCCGCCGTTGCCTCCGACGCCGCCCGCACCGCCGACGCCGCCGGTCGGCCCGCCCCCGGCCTTCCGCGCGGCGAGGGCGACCGCAGACGCCGTGGGCGCGGGCTTCGACGCGATGAAGCAGATCGCCGCGACCGGCGACCTCTCGCAGGTCATGCGGCAGGGCCTTATCCCGGTCGTCTCCTCGGCACTCTCGCGCAACCCGGAGCTGCGCATTGCGGCGCGCGACGCGTGGGTGAACGCAGTCCGGGGCTACGGCGACCGCTACGCGGGCGAGGCGTGGTCGAAGGTCATGTCCGACCCGCTGTACGCGAAGTGGCGCGCGGCTGGTGGGGCCGAGCGGGCCATTCCGGCCAGGTCGCTCGAGCACCTCCAGAGCGCGACCACTCGCTCGGAGCTGTACACCGGCCCGCTCGCCGGTGTCGGTGCGATCAGGGCGGCGGACCGCTCGTTCTCACTCACGCTGAACGCCATCTCGTTCCAGCGCTTCAAGACCGGATACGAAGGCATCAAGGCGGCTCGCGGTATCGTGACCGAGGCGGAGCAGAAAGCGCTCGCGCAGTGGTACAACGTCGCCGGCGGCCACGGCACGCTCACTCCGGGACTGGCGCATTCGCTCAACAAGATCTTCTGGGCGCCGCGCTTCGCCGTCTCGCGCGTACAGCCCCCGTACTACGCGCTCAAATACCTTGCCGACCCGGCAACGCGACAGGTCGGCTACATCGCGGCACAGGATCTCGCGAAGACCGTCGTCGCGGGGCTCGCGTTCCTCGAGGCAGCGCAACTCGCCGGCCTGCGGGTCGGCTGGAACCCGACCTCCCCCGACTTCGGCAAGGTGGGCTTCGGCAACACCTCCATCGACGTGTGGGGCGGATTCCAGCAGCCGGTGGTGCTGATCGCGCGGGCGATCATCGACGGCTACACCTCGGGATCCGGCGTGCAGTCCTCGCTCTCGCAGGGCGGCTACGGGCAGGTCAACCTCGGCGACCTCATCTTCCGCTACGTGACGAGCAAGCTCGGGCCTGGACCCGGAATGCTGCTCGCGGCCGGGCAGGGCAAGGACTTCTCCGGTCAGCCGTTCGGCCCGCGCGGCGGGCAGAGCATCCCCGAGACGCTCGCGGCTCTGGCGACGGGTCGGCTCACGCCGCTGTCGTGGGCCGACGCGGTTCGGGCGGTGCAGGACGACCTCGCCAACGGCACGAGTCAGGCGGCCGGACTTCCGCCCGGGTCGCTCGGTGCGGCGGCTGCGGTCGGGTCGGCCGTCGGGCTTGGCGTTCAGACCTACCCGCGCCAGAAGGCGTACGACGGGCTGGGCCGAGACCTGAACGGACCGCTCCCCGACGACCCGGTGCTCGACGCCTGGAAGCAGGTCCGCGAGGGCAGCGCGACGACGCCCAAGGGGACGCCGACCTTCTCCGACCTCGCCGCCCCCCCGGACACCGTCGGCACCGGCAAGAACCAGATCATCCTCACCGAGGAGGAGCACGGCCGGTACGCGAAACTCGTCGGCGACGCGCGCAGGGCCATCATCGGCGCGGCCATCCAGAAGCCCGCTTACGCCAGTGGCGGCCAGGGCGACAAGGAGCGCATCCTCGCGGAGGCGAAGGCAGCCGCAGATGCCTACGGGCGCACGCAGTTCGGCATCGAGCTCGCGCAGCAGGCCACCGACGATGCGGCGCGAACGCGCGCGGCGAACGTCGCGCTCTCCGGTGCCGATAACGGCGCGACGATGGACACGCTCGCCCGCCTGGCCGCGCAGGGTTCGCTCACGCCCGGGGTGAAGGCCGCGCTCGACTCGCAGCGCACCTACCAGGACCCGCTCCAGCCGCGCTACGAGCTGTCGGTGGACGAGTACCTGCGCGGTTCGCAGCTCGTCCAGACCTATCTCGCAGCACCGCCGTACAAGATCGCCCTGTCCTCTCAGGACGCGCTCCAGGTCGCGCACGAGACCGCGCTGCTGCGCTCCGCGTACACGGCGATGGAGCGCGAGGCGGCGGGCCGCGGACTCAAGATATGGCAGCTCGACGCATACAAGACGTACCTCGCGCAGCGCCTGAACACCAAGGTAGGCGGCTACCCGATGGTTCGCTTCACCAACCTGGACGGCACGGTCAACCCCGCGGTCGTCTCGACGCAGCGCGGGGCGCTCGCGCAGGACCCGCTCTGGTCACGATTCTCGGCGATCGCCAAGAAGCGCGACCCATACGCGCCGCAGGTAGGCGAGTAGCGGGGCGACGAGGCCGACGTAGATGCCGACGACAACGACGAACGCGGTGAGCAACAGCCAGCCCCACGAGATGAGACCCAAGAGCGCGATGACCAGCCCCGATAGCGGGTCGAGCACCCCCAGACCCTAGTCCATCCCGTCAACCGCCCCGCCCGGAGGCTGGCGCCGGTCGTCTTGGAGACGGCCAGCGCGAGCCTCCGCGCAATCCTCGACAAGGAGATGCCACGAACGTGACCGACGAGAACGCGGTTACGCCGGATCCACAAGACGGAACCTCGCCAGAGGCTACGCCCGCCGAGCCGACGAAGCCCGCGGAAGCACCCGCCCCGGAGACGCCCAAGCCGACGCCGTCGCCCGACTGGGAGGCGGCATACAAGGGACTCCAGCGCTCGCAGAACCGCGCCCATGAGACCATCGAGGAGATCCGCTCGCAGAACCGGCTGCTCGCCGAGACCGTCCGTGCGCTGAAAGATGGTCAGTCAACCATCCTCAAGAGCACGGTGGGGGAGGACGAGGCCAAGCGGTTCGAGGCACAGCAGGTCGCCGCGGCCGAGCGCGCCGCAGCGCTCGCCGCCGCGCAGAACCTCGAGATGCTCACGGGCAAGGCCATCGGCCTGGTGGACCGCACACTCGCCGCCGCGGGGCTGTCGGATGACGACCGCCGCAAGGTGTACGAGCAGGCCAAGGGCGCCAACGGACCGGAGTGGTTCGACGTCGTTCACGACCTCGCCCGCGCGCAGCTCGAGCAGAGCATCGCGCGGCGCATCGCCGCCGCCGAGGACGGCATCAAGGCCAAGACCCGCAAGGAGATCGAGGCCGAAGCAGAGGCCCTCGCACAAAAGAAGCTCAAAGACGCCGGTGTGGACAAGATCGACACCGGCAAGGGCTCGTCAACATCCGACTTCGCTACGCGCGTCGCCAAGATGGACCCGAACTCAGCCGAGTTCAAGCAGTTCTACGCCGACGCGCTCGCGGGAAGGTTGCGGGCCCGCTAAGAAAGGAACAGCAACATGGCAACCCAGCAGCTCGGCATCGCCGGGCTGAGCGTCGAGGCCAGGACCTGGTACGAGAAGACGCTCCAGTCCCGCAACACGCCGGACTTCGTCCACGAGCGGTTCGGCGCCAAGCGCCCGATCCCCGCGCGTGGCGGCAACAACATCAGCATCCGTCAGTTCACGCGTCCCGCCGCAGCGACCACGGCCCTCACCGAGGGCACGCCGCCGTCGGCGACCAACCCGACCGTCGCGCAGACGATCATCTCCGTCGCCGTCTACGGCGCGTTCATGCTCGGCTCCGACGTGGTCGAGACGCAGACCATCGACCCCCAGCTCACCGAGTGGACCGCAGTCTTCTCGGAGATGATGTTCGACACCCGCGACCAGATCGTCCGCGACACCATCAAGGCGGGCACCAACGTGCTCTACGTCGGCGGCGGCTCGGTCCGCTCGTCCGTCGCCTCCGGTGCCGCGCTCGGCTGGACCGACCTGCGCGGCGCGCGCAAGCAGCTCAAGAAGAACGACGCCCCGCCCTACGAGGGCGGCAAGTACGCTGCGATCATCCACCCGCGCGTGATGAGCCAGCTGCTCGCCGACTCCACCGTGGTCAACGCGCTCCAGTCCGCTGGCGTGCGCGGCGACGGCAATGACCTCTTCAAGGGCAGCGTCTCCACGTTGCTCGGCATCGACTTCGTCGAGTCGAGCAACGCCGCGACCTTCTCCGGCCTCGGCCAGTCCGCCTCGTTCGTCGAGGCGACGCTGTTCTGCGGTCGGGACGCCTACGTGGTGACGGGATACGACGCGATGTCGTCGGAGACCATCTTCCACGGCACTGGCTCCGCCGGCATCAACGACCCGCTGAACCAGACCTGGAGCCTCGGCTTCAAGACGGCTCTCGGCGTCGGGATCCTCGACCAGAACCGCATCGTTCGGGTCGAGTCGTGGAGCACGGGCAGCTAACCACCCGCAACTAACGGGGACCAGTAAGAGGGGGGCGCAAGCCCCCCTCTTCTGTACCCGACGAAAGGACGCACATGCCCAAGCAGACCGATACCCCAGCAAAGGAACTCACCGCGACCGACCTCGACACGATCCCCACCCCGGCGACCGAGGCCGACGCCCCCGGAACCATCGTCGGCACCGGCGTCGCCGCGGAACGCGCCCCATACAAGAAAGAGTGGTTCCTCGATGTCGCCGCGCGGCGCAAGGATCTTAGCCCCGAGTACGACCTGCACCCGGTCATGTCGGCCGAGACCATCGACATCTCCGTCAACGGCGTCGCCTTCCGGCTCCTCGCCGGGCGGCTGTGCAAGCTCCCGAGTCCGCACTACCAGGTCTACCTGGACCGACTCAAGAGCCAGCGCGAGCTCGACGAGAAGTACGCACCGCCAGCGGGCGGCCCGGAGCCGATGAAGGTCTATCGGCAGCAGGGTGTATGGCAGAAGACACCGATCGAGTAGCGTTCTGCGCGATCTCACTCTTCGACCGGCCGGAGCACCGAGAGCAGTTCACGGCGCTCCTCGCGAGCGCGAAGCGCGCCGGATTCACCGACTTCGTCATCGGCGTGGACAACAAGAGCGACTCCGACGCGCAGGAGTTCGTTCGCGCGCTGCTGCCAGAGGGCGACGTCTTTGGCTTCCAGATGGAGCGCGAGGACGGGGTCGAGGACTTCGCCCGCGCGCGCAACCTCGCCCTCGCCCGCGTTCCCAAGGATGTGCGCTGGTGGGGATGGGCCGACCGCGACGACACCATCGACATGGTCGCGGGCAAGACCGTACAGCAGATCCTCGCGGAGATTCCCGAGCGCGACCGCCAGGGCCGCCCCATCGCCGTGCTGTTCTTCGACTACGACTACGCGCAGGACGAGCACGGCAACTCCACGACGACGCACACCAAGGGACGCCTCTACCGCGCCGACCTCGGCTGGGAGTGGCGCGGGCGGGTCCACGAGGACTGCTATCCGCTGGACGGCGATTTCGTCAAGGACCGGGCCGTGGTGGACCGCGGAGACGAGATCGTCTGGCGGCACCACGTCGGCGACCGGCCGTCGGCGTTCGACCGCAACATGCGCATCCTGCGCAAGATGCTGGAGGAGGACCCGACCGAGCCGCGCACCTGGTACTACTTCGGCAACCAACTCTTCGCGAATCACGACTGGCTCAAGGCCGCCGAGGCGTACGAGCACTACGTCAAGATCACCGGCTGGGCGCAGGAGAAGTGGCACGCGCTCATCTATCAGGGCATCGCCTACCAGCAGATCGGGATGTACGACAAGGCCATCCATTCGTACACCGAGGCGATGCTGCTCAAGCCGGAACTCGCCGATTCGTACTTCGGGCTCGGCGAGACCTACACCCGCGTCGGGGATTGGGAGAAGGGCCGTTACTGGGGCGAGCTCGGTATCGAGCGGGTCGGTCGCGGCGGCATGCCCGACAAGACGGTGTTCTTCAACGCCAACGCCTACCAGTTCAACCCGTACCTCTGGATGGCGACGTGCTACGAGAACCTTGGCGACCTCGACGCGGCGCTCTCCTGCTACGAGCAGGCGAAAAAGGCGCGCCCCGACAAGGACGTGCTCGCGCAGATCGAGCGGCTGGAGTGGACCCGCTCGCGCGAGCGCATCATCCGCAACGGCCTCGACCTCGCCGCGGGGCTGGTGCGGCGCAACGAGCCGCTCAAGGCGCTCGCGGTGCTTGACGGCCTGCCCGCCGGGGCGAGCGAGCGCAGCGACTACCGCGCAGCGCGCGCGCTCATCGAGCGCGAGACGGCGCACCTGCGCGACGAGGTCGCCTACCGCAACTTCTACTTCCGTGAGGAGCAGGCGGGCATCGACGTGGCGAAGTGTCTGGACGAGCCGTACGCCGGCGTCCCGCGCTTCGACTGGGAACTGCGCGCGCTCCGCAGGGCCGGCGCCAAGCGCGTGCTGCAGGTCGGTGTCGGCTCCGGGCTTGAGGGCGTCTACCTGGCCCGCGGCGGCGTCGAGGTCGTCGGCATCGACGTGAACCCGCTCGCGGTCAAGGCCGGAAACTGGGCGGCGGTCAAGGCCGGGCTGATGGGCACGCGCGAGGTACGTATCGCCTCCGACGAGGAGGCGGCCGAGGAGGGCATCGAGGCGGTCCTGCGCGACCCCGACATGAGCGGACCGTACCGCTGTTACGTCTCGGACTACGCCGCCCTGCGGGACGATGTCGCGGCGCTCGGACCGTTCGACGCGGTGCTCGCCACCGAGCTCATCGAGCATGTCCCCGACGTTGACGCCATGCTCCGGGCACTCGGCCATCGCGCTCCGCAGGTCATCCTCTCCAGCCCGGACGGCTCCCACGAGGGACCGCAGGAGCGCAACCGAGACCACGTCCGCGCCTATTCGCTGCGTGAGCTGGTCTCGACGCTCTTTCGGTACGGCGCGGTCACCGACGCGCACGTCATCCCGCACCCCGACGGGCAGGGCAGCATCTTCGCGCGGTACCTGCCCGGCCAGCAGCTCACCGGGCCGCAGGTGACGATCTTCTGCGGATCAACAGGTCAGGCGTGGTCGCCCGACTCGCTCCACAAGGGCGGCATCGGCGGATCCGAGACGGCGGTCGTCCGGGTCGCCGAGGAACTCGCGGCGCGGGGCCACCGGGTCAAGGTCTGGGCCGAGTGCGAGGGCATCTGGAACGGTGTCTCATATTCGTTCGCGCGGGACTTCGTACCCTGGGAGTGCGACACGTTCATCGCCTGGCGCCAGATAGGGCCGAAGTGCCCGGCGCGGCGGCGGTTCGTCTGGTCGCACGACGTCCACTTCGGACCCGCGACCGACGAGCAGCTGCGCGGAGTCACCGTGCTCGCGCTCTCGGAATGGCACCGCCGGTATCTTGCGGAGCGATACCCGACCGCGGACATCGAAGTGCTCGGCAACGGCATCGACCCGGAGCGTTTCGAGCGCGAAGTCGAGCGCATCCCGCACCGGCTCATCTACGCGCAGTCGCCGGACCGGGGCCTGGACGTGTTGCTCAAGGCCTTCCCGGATATCCGCGCGGAGTTCCCCGACGCGGAGTTGCACGTCTTCTACGGGATGGATCTCGCGCGCGCGCGCATGCCCACCTTCGTCGCGACGCTCGAGCAGGTCGCGCAGCAGCCTGGCGTCACGCTCCACGGGCGCGTCGATCAGGAACGGCTCGCCGAGGAATACCTGCGTGCGGACGCGCTTCTCTACCCGGCGGTCATGCCGGACGGAAACCTCTTCACCGAGACGTACTGCATCAGCGTCGTCGAGGCGCAGGCCGCCGGCTGTATGCCCATCACCCCGACGTACGGCGCCCTCTCCGAGACGAACGCGAAGGGCATCCACGCCGAGAACATGAAGTACGCGATCCGCGAGTTGCGCGAGTGGTGGCGCACGTCGCCGGCCGTGCAAGAGCGGCGCCGCGCTGAGGCCTGCGCATGGGCGCGCGAGCAGACCTGGGCGGCGGTGGCCGAACGGCTCCTCGGGCTCATGGCCGACGACGATGCGATCGCGGCGTGAGGGTCGGATTCGCGACCGGCTACCACGAAGCGTACTGGGGCGACTGGTTCACGGCGAGACACCTAGGAGGGAGTGAGCGGATCGTTGTTGAGGTTGCCAAGGCGCTGGCCGTGGATGGGCATGAGGTCTTCGTCCGACTCCCGTATCCGAGTGCCGCTGTACTCCGTGACGGCGTCGCGTGGGTCGGACGGGATTACCCGGTGCTCGATCTCGATCTGGCCTTCCATTTCGACAACCACGAAGAGCGGGATCACGCAGCGCTGG
>DAIDBG010000031.1 GCA_027310225.1 bacterium
AACAACGACATCGCAGTTGGGCACTTCGAGGTGTACCGATGAGCGACGAGGTCACGCTCGGCGAGGTCTACCGCCTCGTAGAGAGCATCGACGGCCGCCTTGCGAATATCGAGGAGGCGGTGTTCCTAGGCAAGAATTCACCGCCGGTGCTCTCGCGTCTGGCCGCGCTGGAAAGCCATGAGGCGCGCACGCCGCTCTGGTCGGGCGGCGTCTCGGCCATCGTCGCGGGTGCGGTGTACGCGGCGCTGTCGTTCTTCGGCGGCAATCGCCAGTGACCGTCCCCTGGTTCTCGACTCTCGCCGAGGCCGATGCGGAGCTGCACCGCCTGGTCACGCGCTACCGCTGCGGGCTCATCGACTTCGAGACGGTGCTGAAGGACCCGAACACCTACGGCGTCGCGGCGATCGACTACCAGAAGCCGCAGGACGGGGCGTGGCGCGCGCGGTTCCTCGTGAGGCCGCCGATCTACGGCCGCGACCTCGCCCATGAGTTCACGCACCTCCTCCACCGCATGGCGGTCATGTCCAAGCAGGGCGAGGCTGCCGCGTTCGAGGACAACAAGTGGGGCACGCTGCAGGACCGCGTTCAGGGCGATTGGTGGACGCGCCGCTACCCGGCGCTCTCCATCGTCGGACACACCCAGGAGGCGACCCCGGTGTACGCGCAGAGCGCGTGGGAGATCCTCGCGTACTGCGGCGCCGCGCTCATCTACGACGACCAGGAGGCGCTCGCGCTCGACGACAAGCTCGACCGCGCGAAGATGGCGGCCTTCTTCGATGGCCTGTTCCCGGCCGATACGTCCGTATCACAGCCTGATACAGCGCCGGCGATCGCCGACCCCGCTGGCTACCTCCTCTCATTCCCGCTCACACAGCCCTTCGGCGTCCCGGAGCCGCAGGCGCCGTCCGGCTTCCATACCGGCATCGACCTCGGCCTGTCCAGCGGCACGCCGGTCCCAGCGCTTCGCGCCGGCGTGGTGCGCTACATGGGCTACGACGCGACCAGCGGCTACTCGCTGCAGTACATCACCGCGGATGGCTGGCTGTGGTGGCTGGCGCATCTGTCGAAGTTCGCGTCGGGCCTCGCCGTGGGCCAGCCGGTGGCGCGCGGTCAGGTCCTCGCGTACTCCGGCGCGTCCGGCAACGTCACCGGCCCGCACCTGCACCTCGAAGCGCAGAAACCGATCGGCACACCAATCGACCCGTATGAGGAGGTTGTGATGCTCTCGCAAGAGACCAAGGACTACTTCGACGCGAAGTTCCAGGACATCCTCACCAAGCTCGACTCCGGGTTCAACGTGACGGTTCCGACGGAACTGAATCGGCAGACCGCCGGCGACAGGGACGTGGCGACGGCGCCCATCGACAAGTGAGTGACGAACCGTCGCTCCTTGATCAGTTCCGGCAGCGGACCGATGACAGCGACCGCCGCTGCGCGGTCTGCCACAAGATCACCCCGGAAGCACGCGCGGTCGTCGAGGACGCGATCCGGCGCGGCATCGGTGCCGTGACGACCTCGAACTTCCTTCGGGACCGCGGGCTCTGGCGCTGGTCCGAGCAGCCCATCATCACCCATAAGCGCCACTGGCAGCCATGACTCTCGCCGACGACTTTCGCAAAGAGGCTCCGACCGGCGACAAGAAGATTCACGAGGCCATCGAAGTACTGGAGGGCGCGGGATTCCGCATCACGAAGGATGCCCCGCGGGAGAACGCGAGCGTATCGCTGCTCCACGAATGGGCATCGAAGCCGGGGGCCACGGTGCGCATCGGTGTTGTCTCGGACACCCACCTCGGGAGCCGTGCCCAGCAGATCACGGCTCTCACCGACTTCTACCGCTACGCGGACTCGCGAGGGGTTCAGGCATACGTCCACTGCGGCGACCTAGTGGACGGCCTACACGTCCACCGCGATGCCGTCTACTCGCAGTTCGTCCACGGCTTCGACGCGCAGGTCAAGTACGCTGCTGCGGCGTACCCGCGCTCGCAGAATGGGCCGACGTACTGGGTCGAAGGAAACCACGACAACTGGACCTTCGAGAACGCCGGCGCATCCATCGGCGAGTGGCTGCCGGACCGGCGGCCGGATCTCGTCTACCTCGGGTACTACTCCGCATTTGTAGACATCGGGGCGTTCCGCATGTACCTCGCGCATGGAGCGCGCGGCGGCGGCGCCTACGCCAAGTCCTACAAACCGCAGAAGCTCATCGAGCAGATGGACCCGCTCGAACGGTCGGGCGTCCACGCGGCATTCTTTGGACACTGGCATTACGACGATTACATCGGTCGTTACCAGGGCGTCTACGGCTTCGCCGTTCCGTCGTTCCAGCGCAAGACCCGCTTCCTCAAGAGCATCGGGAAGGGCCCGACCATCGGCGGGATCGTCTTGGAGATCGAGTACACGAGCGATCGCCGTGTCTGGAACATCCGCCAAGACTGGCAGGACTACGAGCCGCTACAGGATGACCACCCCGGGATCTAGGAGGTCCGCTGATGGTCCGGGCCGCGCTCGGCCTCTTCGCTGGCCTCACCCTCGCTGCCGTCATCGGCGTGCCGGCGTACTTCTACGAGGAGGGGTACCGGCTGCTCATCATCACCCCGCGCGAGAACGTGCGCTGGGACTACTCCGACCAGCTGCTGATGCAGCGCAACTACCCCGGTGGCCAGTGGGCGCGCGAGGACTACTACCGCTGCGAGCAGACCTACGGCGAGCCGGCGGTCTGGGTCATCTACAAGGCCAATCACGACCGCATCGTGACCGACCGTGGCTGCTGGTGGTGAGGTGAGAAGTGGCCGTCGACCTCGACCTCGCGCTGGCGGCGCATCTGGCTAACTGGCAGCGCCTGCTCGGACTGGGCCGCTGGCGCATCACCTGGGAGCTGCTGGACGAGCCCATCGACAAGACGCAGCCCGTCGCGGTGAACCACTACTACGTGCGCCGCACCGGCAGGCGCGAGGCGCACATCCGCTTCGACCGCTGGCATCTGCGCACCGAGGCGCAGGTCGAGCGGGCGGTCATCCACGAGCTGCTCCATTGCCTGGACTGGGGCATCGGCAACGACGCCCACAAGCTCATCGATCGCCTCGAGGCGCCGCTGCGCCGGACACGGAGGCTGTCGCGTGCGTGACGTCCCCGCGATCGCAACGTGGTCCGTCGCGTATGCGGCGTGGGAGGTCTACGCCAAAGCGCGGCATCGGCCGACCATCACCGACCTGTCGCACCGCTGGCCGTGGGGACTGCTGGTCTGGGGCTGGCTCCTCGCGCTCGCGGTCCACTTCTGGGTCAATCGCCGTGAGCGCTGACCTCGCATTTTCGCTCGGACTGTTCGCGGGCTGGCTGGCTCTCGTCGTGTGGATGGTCTGGCCGGACCCCCATTGCCCGTGCTGCTCCAAGAGGCAGGGAAGGAGGCTCTAATGAAACAGACACTGCTCAGTTTCATCACCGACCTGGTTACCGCCGGGGTCACCGGCGCTGCCGGCGTGCTCGCGGTGACGAACCTTGACATCGCCAATCCCAAGGTGCTCGCCGTCGCGCTTGCGATCGGCTTCCTCAACGGCGCGGTGAACGCAGCCCGCCGCTACGCGCTCGCCGTTCGTACTCCAGCCCAGTAGCCCATCCCCAGGCGCGGCGCAACCACTCCGCCGCGCGCCGAACGCCCCCGCCCACCTCCCCGGGCGGGGGCGTTTCGTGCTGCCTAGGCCGCGGCCGCGTGGACGACGCCGAGCAGCTCCTCGCAGGTGACCATCACGTACGGCTTGACAACGGGCCGCTTGGTCGTCTACACCTTACGGCATGACGCAACAGCCAAGCAACAGCCGACCTTTCCGCACCCCAACTCACGGACGCGAGACCACCTACGTCGAGTACTCCTGCCGCTGCGCCAAGTGTCGGCGCGCCCACGCCGACAAGCAGCGGGAGCGCCGCGCGCGCAAGGCGGCGCAGCTGCGTGGGGCGGCGTGATCGCCGCCCTCCGCGCCCTGCTTCACCGCCGCACCTGTGCCATGTGCCGTCGCGCCCACCGCTCGCGCTTCACGGGCCTCGTCTACACGCCGCGCCGGGGCCGGGCGTGAGCGGCGGCGACGTGCTGCGCGCCCTTCTGCTGGTCGCCGTGGGACTCTTCCTTGTCGCGGACGGCGTGCTCGCGTTCGCCCGCCCCGCCGCGATGTGGTCATACGCCAGCCACAGCAACGACTGGCTGCGCGCGCTCATCGCGCTCGCGTACGTCGGCTTCGGGCTTCACCTGATCGTGGAGTGGACCTGATGGATGCGTTCCTCGGACTGGCTTTCGGCTCGATCCTTGCCGCGCTTGTGATCTCGCTCTTCGCGGTGAGCGCCTACGAGCGCGGATTCCGCGACGGCAGAGGCGACCGTGACTGACGTTCGTCGGCTTTTCGAGGCGATGGACCGCCGCGACCCCGCCGCGATCTACGAAGTGCTCGTCGAGTCGGGGGCGTTCTTGGACGCGCCGCGGACAGTCGAGTGCGACGGCTGCGGACACCCCGTCCATGAGCCGCTGGCCTGCCTTTCCGAGCCGCTGTTCGGCCGAGACCGTCGGTGTCGATGCCACTTTGGCCCGCTCTCCTCGCGGATGGCCGCATGAGCGCGCTGGCCCTGTTCGAGCGCGCAGACGATGACGAGGGCGAGGCGCGCGTGGCTGCGCTCGATGCCGGTCAGGTCGTCGCGGTCCTTCACAACGTCACGGAACTCGCGCGCACCCTGCGCGTGGCCGATCGCATGCTGCGTTCGCGGATCGTCGCCGATGGGCTGCTCTCCGCGGGCGAGACCTGGACCGCGCCGGACGGCAGCGAGTTCATGTGGGGCGGGGACCGGGAGCGCGTCTGCGGGGATCCGGCAGCCCTGCGAGACGCGCTCCACCGCCTTGGCCTGACCGGCCTTGCGGAGCGCGCGCTGTGGGCCGCGTTCAAAGAACAGCCGCTCAAGGTGTATTTCACGGACCTTGACCGAGTCGCAAAGTTCGGCGGGGAGGAGGCCGAGCGGACGATCCGCTCGTTCGTGACATGGAAGGAAGGCGCGGCGAAGCTGCGCGAGATCGGAGAAGAGGGACGATGACCGCCGAACCAGTCGTGGGCGAGGTCATCGACGAGCGCGCGCTCGTCAGGATCGAGCCGCAGGCGCTCATAGCGACGTACGACCCCAATGAGGTCATCGAGCGCGCGTCGCGTCAGGCCACCGCGCTCGCCGACATCATCGAGAAGCGCAGGCTATACACGACCATCGGCCCCAAGAAGCACGTCTCGGTCGAGGGCTGGCAGACGCTCGGCGCGCTCAACGGCTTGCAGGCGTACACCGAGCGTGTCGAGGTCGCGCGCACCGAAGACGGGTTCATCGAGGCGCTCGCGGTCGTGAGCGCGCGACGCGTCGGCGACGGCATCGCCGTAGCGCAGGCCGAAGGGTTCTGCTCCACGCGTGAGTCGCGCTGGAGGGGCCGCGACGAGTACGCGGTCCGCTCGATGGCGCAGACGCGCGCGACGAGCAAGGTGTTCCGGCAGGCAATGGCGTGGGTGATGGTGCTTGCGGGGTACGAAGCGACTCCGAGCGAGGAGACTCCCGCCGAGACGGGGCCGGATGCGCTCTCCGCCGCCGAGGAACGCGCGTACACCGCCGCGTGGAAGGCCACCGAGGATGACGTGCGCGGCCTTGTCGTCGCGTTCCTCAAGGAGCACGGCTACGGCTCCGGTCAGTTCGTCGCGCGCGGGAGACCCCACTACGCCGAGGTCATGCAGATGCTGGACCCGGAGCGCCCGGCATGACCGCGTGGACCGACGCCTGCCCCATATGCGGGAGGCGCATCTCCGCGCACTCCGAGCAGGTGGCGGCGGCGCACTACCAGCGCTGGCTGCGTGCGGCCTCATACGGGCCGCTCTATTGGGATGAGCGCCCATCTTTCGCGGGCGAGTTCGACGGTCTGCGGATCGTCCACAAGGCGGGTCGCTGATGCGCGCTCCGTATCTCATGGCCGGAGTGGACGACGCGACGAGGCTGCGTGAGTCCCTTGAGCGCGGCCACGAGTGGACGCGCGAGGAGGCCCGGCGGCAGTTCGGCTGGAACGATCGCCGCTTCCGTCTCGCAGTCGCAGCCCTGCGCGATCACGGGTACCCGGTCATCAGCACGAGTGAGAAGGGTAGCGCGTACCGCAGGGCGCGCTCGCGAGAGGAGGTGCAGCAATTCATCGACCGCGAACTTAGGCCCAGGGCAGAAGCTCTCGGCAGGCAGATAAACGCGATGCGAGCCGAGGCCGATCACGTCTTTGGGCCAGAGCAGCTCCGCGTCGCGATTTGAGGATGGAAGTGGATGTCTTGGGTCAGATTCGAGGACAACTTCTCGGAGCATCCAAAGGTCCTCGCGGTGAGCGATGCCGCCTTTCGTCTGCACGTCCGGGCGGTCTCGTACTGCTCGCGGCTGCTGACCGACGGGTGGGTGACCCGCGCCGCGCTCTGTTCGCTCAAGCCAGGCAGGTGGGGCGAGCGCTTGGCGAACGAGTTGGTCGCGGCCACCCTATGGGAGGCGCGGGGTGATGGATACGCGATCCACGATTACCTCCACTACCAGCCGAGCCGGCAGCAGGTCGAAGCAATCCGCAAGCAACGCTCCGAGGCCGGAAGAAGGGGAGGGAAAGCAAATGGGAAGCAAAGATGAAGCAAGTCGCTTCGGATTTGCTGGAGCGTTGCTTAACCCCGTCCCCTCCCGTCCCCTCCCGGAGGGGTACGTTCCGTCCTCACTACGTTCGGACGGGCGCGCGGCGCCGAAAAAGACGACGACGGAGCAGGCCGCCGTGCTCGCCTCGGTCGCGAGGGCACTGACGGCCATCGGCGCGCCGCCACTGGACCGCGGGGGCAAGAGCATCCTCGCGCAGCAGGTCCGAAACCTCCTCCGGGCCGGCTGGCCACTCGGAGAGATCGAGGCTACGGCAAAGTCGCTGGCCCGCCGGTACGACCGTTACCACGGCCACAAGGCCCTCACGCAGCTCCAGCGCGTCATGGAGCGCGGCGATGAGGGGCGCCAAGAGGCCGAGCACAACGAGCGCAAGGAAGACTTTGAGCGGACCGCAGTCGAGGCCGCGATGAACCTGCGCGCGCAGGGCGTCCAGAACGATGCCATCGAGCGCGTCATTCAGCGCGCCCGGGCGCGTGAGCTTTCCAAGCGCCATCCCAACATGCACGCCTTCGCCGGCTCCGGTGACGACTGCGAAGTCTGCGGCGGTCCCGTCGGTGTCCATGTCTCCCCGGGTGCCGCCT
>DAIDBG010000041.1 GCA_027310225.1 bacterium
GTGAGGCTCACATTCGCGAAGCGAATGTGACACCGGTGCTGAAACGGGGGGGTTTGTGCTGTTGACAGGCGCATTTTTCCCTCCTACAGTCTCTACGCCAACCGTGGCTCATCCCAGGAGGAGGCCCACCATGAGCAAAAACTTCACGGCACTGGGCAGCATCGTTGTATTCACCGTTTTCCTCTTTCCCGGCGGTCCGGCGCAGGCGCAGGCGCAGTGCAAGCTTGGCGTGCCCTCCATCAAGGTGGGCGTGCAGGGGGTGGCGTCGGGTCCCCTTGCGGATTACGGACGCCAGATCGAGATGGGCGCGACGCTGGCCACCGAGGAGATCAACGCGGCCGGTGGCGTTCTCGGCTGCAGGGTCGAGATGCGGTTCATGGACGATGAGAACCGCGCCGCCACCGGCGTGAAGAACACCCGGCTCCTGGTGACGGACTGGGGAGCCAACTTCACGGTCGGAACCGACTCGAGTGGTGTGGCCATGGCCTTGGGGCCGGTGCTCGCGGAGCTCAAGCGTATCCAGTTCTTCACCCACGCGGCAACCCAGCGGCTGACCGAGGAGCTGGTGGCGGCAAAGGGCATCAAGGAGATCGTGCGGGTGAGCGCTCCCATCTATCAGGACGCAATTGTCGCGGCCCTGCTCTTCAAGGACCGCAAGGATATCAAGCGCTGGGCCACCATAGGCGCGGACTACGAGTACGGCTACGTGGCCTGGAACCTCTTCAAGGAGACCTTGAGGAAATACCGGCCAGACGTGGAATTCGTGGGCGAGGCGTGGGCGCCGTTCCTCACGCTGGACTTCTCTCCCCACATCGCGGCTGTCATGGCGCAGAAGCCCGACGCGATCTTCGCGACGCCGTGGGGGGGAGAGGCCGTGCAACTGCTGCGGCAGGCCTTGATCCAGGGCGTGTTTGACAATGTCCAGGTCTGGTGGCAGGCGATGGGAGGCTCGGTGGACGTGCTGGAGGGAATCGCCGCAGAGGTCGCCAAGGACCGCTTCAAGGGCAAGCTCTGGGCAACGGCCCGCTATATTCACAACTGGCCCGACACCCCAGAAAACAAGGCTTTCGTCGAGCGCTTCCGCAAGCGGTGGGCGAGGTTTCCCAATTACTCCGCGGAAACCACCTATTCCGCTTTTTTCATCATGAAGGCCGCCGTGGAAAAAGCGCAGAGCCTGGACACCGTACGGGTGCTCGGGGCCTTGAAGGGGATGCAGATCCGGAATCCTGCCGGTGTTCGTGTGTTCAGATCCGAGGACCAGCAATTCATCTACAACGTTCCCGCCGGACGCCCGGTGATTGACCCGAAGTACCCGATCCCGGTGCTCGGCGACCTGAAGGTGTTCGAAGCAAAGGACTACTACCGTAATCCGCCCTTCACGCCGGTCGCGATCACGAAGTAAGCGTCGGAGCAGGTCCCGCCCGAGGCCGAGGGATTGCCGGCGTGACGGAGACGATCGCCTTTCAAGGGCTCATTGGCCTCTCGCTGGCGATGTACCTGTGGCTCATCTCGGCCGGGCTCACGATCATTTTCGGCGTGCTCCGGATCTTGAACTTTGCGCACGGCAGCCTCTTCATGGTGGGGGCTTACCTGGCCTATACGTTTTACGGCCAGATGGGGCTCCCGTTCGGAGTGGCGATCCTCCTCAGCCTGCTCGGCACAGGGCTGCTCGGCTTCGTGATGGAGCGCGGGTTTCTCAGCCGGATCTACAAGGTCGACGAAGCCTATCAGTTGCTCCTGACTTTCGGCTTCATCCTGATTCTCGACGATGCGGTGAAGATCATCTGGGGTGGAGTCTTCAAGATCCCGCCGATTCCCGCCTTCCTTGAGGGGGCGTGGCCGATGTTCGGCAAGTCCTTTCCGGTGTACAACGTGTTTGTCATCGCAGTAGGGCTCGCAGTCGCTGTCGTTCTGTGGGCCGTGTTCGAAAAGACGTGGTGGGGAAGAATCGTGCGCGCGACGGCCTCGGACCGTGAAATGGCAAACGCCATCGGCGTCAACGTGCCGCGGGTCTTTTCCGGCGTGTTCGTGCTGGGCGCGATGCTCGCGGCCCTGGGAGGCGCAATCGGAATACCGGTGCGAGTGGTCGCACCCGGCATCGGTACGGCGATGATTATCCAGGCCTTCATCATCACGGTCATCGGCGGCCTGGGCAATCTCAAGGGTGCGTTCCTGAGTTCGCTCATCGTCGGCGTGCTGAGCGCGTACGGGACCTTGTTCTTTCCCGTGTTCGAGCTGTTCTTCATTTTCGCGATCATGGCCGTGGTGCTTCTCGTCCGTCCGCAGGGGCTGTTCGCGCGCTGAACACTACCCGTGACCGGCCGTCTTTCGCCCCGCTTCACCACGCCGCTGCTCGCGCTCCTCGTGCTGGGACTTTTCCTGCTGCCGTGGATCGCCGGGCGGTATCCGGTTTACCTCGCAATGCAGATCCTGATCCTCGCCGTGTTTTCGCTCGGCTTCAATCTGCTGTTCGGTTACACCGGACTGCTCTCGTTCGGCCAGGCCGGATTCTTCGCGGTGGGGGCGTACGGCAGCGCGAAGATACTCCTGGCCGTACCCAACCTGATACTCGGAATCGCGGGCGGGGTTGCAGCGGCCGGCGTGGCCGCCTTCCTGCTCGGGATACTCTCCGTCCGCCATACGCGCATTTACTTTTCCATGCTGACGCTCGCCTTCGGCATGATGATTTATTCCCTCGCGTGGAAATGGCGGGATTTCACGGGAGGCGATGACGGACTGGTGGGGGTTCCGCGGGCGCCGATCGACATTCCCGGCCTTTTGAGCATCAGCGTTGCGGCACAAGACCGCTACTACTACGTGGTGTTGGTGTTATCGCTCCTTGCGATTGCGGCCATGTACCGCCTGGTGCGATCGCCCCTCGGACTGACGCTCCAGGCGATCAGGGACAGCGAGATCCGGACGGAATTTGCGGGCGTGCCGGTGCGCAAGTACCGACTCGTGGCGTTCACCATAGCCGGGGTTTATGCGGGGTTGGCGGGGGCACTGCTCGCGCCGCTCGAGAATACGGTGACGCCTCCCATCGCGCACTGGACGATGTCGGCCGAACCGGTGCTAGCGACGTTGATCGGGGGTATCCATACTTTCGGCGGCCCGATTGTCGGCGCGTTTCTGTTTTTCGTGATCAAGGACATCATTGTCCGCTACACCGAATACTGGCTCATCTGGTTCGGCGTCATTGTCGTGGCGCTGGTCATGGGCTTTCCGAGCGGCATCATGAGCATCTTCGCGCAGCGCCCGAAGTGACTGAACTTTTGAGAATCGAACGTGCCGCGAAGCGGTTCGGCGAGTTCGTGGCGGTTGATGGGGTGACCCTGACGCTCCCTGCGGGACGGCTCACAGCCATCATCGGACCGAACGGTGCCGGCAAGACCACGCTCATCAACCTCGTCACCGGGGCGTTCCTTCCCGACTCCGGAGTGATGCACTTCAAGAGCGAAGCGATCACCCATCTCGCCGCGCATCAGCGCGTGCACAGAGGGTTGTCGCGATCGTTCCAGATCATAAACATCTTTGCGCGCTTGTCGGTGCTTGAGAACATCCTCATTCCGGTGCTGTCGCGGCGCAGGCGCACCGCCGTGTCGTTTCACGTAGCGCAACGGGAAACGGATGCCATAGCGGAGGCGCGGCAAATCCTGAGGGAGATCGGTCTCGGCGGCAAGGAGAATGTTCCGGCCGGCGCCCTTTCGCATGGCGACCAACGGCTGCTCGAATTGGGAATCGCGGTGGGTCCCGCGCCCGAACTTTGTTTTCTCGACGAGCCCTCATCGGGGCTCACTCCCGTCGAGCGCTCGACGGTGCTGGAGCTGATCCGGAAGTTTTCCGCGGAGCGGCGCACGACCTTTGTCATCGTCGAGCACGACATGGACGTCGTGTTTTCCCTCGCAGATTGGATCGTCGTGATGAACCGGGGCCAGGTGCTGGCTGAAGGGCCACCCGCCGAAATCCGGGAGAATCGGGCCGTCCGTGAAGTCTATCTGGGCGAGGACTTGTGAGCGTGATTCTCACAGCCCGCGATCTCGTGACCGGCTATGGGCTGGGCGCGGTGATATTCGGCGTGTCGGTTGAGGTCGCAGCAGGAGAGGTCGTTTG
>DAIDBG010000042.1 GCA_027310225.1 bacterium
TCCGCGATGGTCGGGACATCGGGTGCCACCGACGAGCGCCGCGCTGTGGACACGGCGAGTGCGCGCATCTTGCCGGCCTTTACCTGGGGGAACGTCGCCACCATGTTGGCCATGTACACCTGCGTCTGGCCCGCGATGAAATCAATCATGGCCGGCCCGCCGCCCTTGTAGGTCACTTGCACGAATGGTTTCATCGCTATCCTCCTTCCGCGGTATCGGTCCCGCGAGGCCGACGTTTTCCGGGCAGCCGCATCGCGCTCATTCCACCCGCACGCCGGCGTCCCTGATCACTTTTGCCCAGCGCGCGATGTCGGCCTTCACGAAAGCGCCGAATTCCTCCGCAGTGGTGCCCGCGGGCTCGAGCCCGAGATCGAACATCCGCGCGTGGACGTCCTGCTGCCCGATCGCGTTCACGAGCGCGGCATTGAGCTTTGCGACGAGCACGGCCGGCGTTCGCGCCGGAACGTGAACGCCGTTCCAGGAATCGAACGCGAACCCGGGAACGCCCGCCTCGGCCACCGTCGGCAGCTCCGGGATCGCGAGCGCGCGCTTCGCTCCGCTCACGGCAAGCGCGCGCAGCTTACCCGCGCGTACGAGCGGCAGCCCCGCCTGCATCACCGCGAAGAACATTTCCACCTGCCCGCCCAGCAGCGCCGCGAGCGCCGGCGCGACCCCCTTTGTAGGGCACGTGCACGACGTCGACCCGGGCGAGGCTCTTCAGCATCTCGCAGCCGAGATGCCCCGTGGTGTCGGTGCCGCCCGAGGCGCAGTTGAGGCGACCGGGCTGCGCGCGCGCGAGCCGCACCAGCTCCTCCACCGACTTCGCCGGCACCGAGGGGTGCACTAGCAGCACGAACTGGACGGTCGCGAGAAGGCTCACGGGCGCGAAATCCCGCACGAGATCGTAGGGCAGCTTGGTGTAGTAGGCCGCATTCACGGTGTGGGCGCCAGTGGTGAGCATCAGGGTGTAGCCGTCGGGCGCCGCTTTCGCCGCCGTCTCGGCGGCGATGATACCGCCCCCGCCCGGGCGCTGGTCCACCACCACCTGCTGTCCCCAGGCGTCGGTCAGCTTCTGCCCCACCAGGCGCGCGAGCACGTCGGGCCCCGGGCCGACGATGAAGCGGATCGGCCTCACCGGATAATCCTGCGCAAGCGCGCCGCCCGCGGCGAGCCCGTGCAGAAAGCCCAGAGCCGCAACGACGGACCGTGCTCTCATGTCACTCGTCCTGGCGCCGATTCCGGCCACGGGTCAGCGGCCATGGGTCACCGTACTAATACTTCCCGTCGTGCGAAGAGAACGCGACCACGCAGGGCCGGTCCGAGCGGTTGCTCCAGGCGTGGTGGGTCCCGCGCTGCACGACCGTGTCGCCCGCCTTCAGATGCACTTCCTGGGTATCCAGCACGAGCGTGATCTCGCCCTCCAGGACCAGGCAGAAATCGAGCGTGCGGGTCCTCTGCATGTACGGATGGGGCGCTTTCCTCGAATAAGTGGAAGCTTCGGGCGAGCCCATGGCCAGAAAATACGCGTGCACCTCCTTCGTGCCCACTTTCCCACGCCACGCGTCATCGGGCGGAAAGGCGACAACGCGGCAGACCGACCCGCCCGCCGGCGGCTCGAGCGCGTGCGGTACACTCAGCGTCTCGCGCACGCCCTTGATCCGCGCCGGGGTGCGGTCGGTCACCCAGATGCGCGTGGCGGCGAATCCGGGCCGCGCCGGGTCGATGCGCACGTCCGGGCTCGGCCCGTCGGCAACCGCCCGCGATCGGTCGTTCTCGTCGATCACGACAATCCTGCGCACCGGCTTGGGCGTTTCATTCGTCATTCATCACTCATCATCGAATTTTGCGCCCATCATCATGAAGGCCATCTGGCTGCCTTCGTCGGGATTGGCCCAGGCGTGCCAACTGCCGATCTGCACGACGACATCGCCGGGCCTCAGCACGCGCTCGCCATCGTCGAGGACGAGGATGCGCTCGCCCGAGAGCAGGATGCCGTAATCCAGCGTTTCGGACTTGTGGATACGCGTCGTGTAGAGATTCTGGCCCCCGCGCTCCCAGGTTCCGCCCCCGGTTTTTCTCGGCGGGTGCTCCGGCACGAGGTAGTCGTCGCGCGCCGGATCGTAATCCGCGGGTTTCGGGTCTGATTGCACGATACGCAAATGCCCGCCGGTGGCGGGCGGCTCGAAATGGAACGGCAGGTTGCCGTCGTCGCGGCTGCCCGAAACGGGTGCCGGGCATTCATGGAACACCCAGATATCGGTCATGCCCGTGCCCTTCTTGAGGGCGTTCGCATTGACGTTCGGCGCCGCGCTGTCGAAGAGCACCCGCGAGCGGCCCTGCGCGTCGTTGCCGGTCACCACTCGCCGGATGGGTTCGATTCCCTCTGCCATTTCCAGAGCTCCCTTAAACCGTGAATCGTCAATCGTGAATCGTGAATCAAAAAACCATTGATCCCGTCGGTTACGCGCTTTTCCGATTTACGATTTCCGATTCACGATTTACGACTTCTGGTAAGAGTGGAAATCCCTGCCGGTCGGAGCCCACGGATGCGGGGCGATCGCGTACAGATCGGTCACGACATCCACCACGACGGGCTTGTTCATTGCGATCGCCCGCCTGAACGCACCGTTCAGCTCGCCGGGCTTCTCGACCCGGATGCCGGCACAGCCGAAGCCTTCGGCGATCTTCGCGAAATCAACATCGGGGAAGCGCCACATCTCCTCGGCACGGCCGCGCTGCCGGCCGCCGTACGCCGCTTCGTTCAGCTTGATTTCCTGGTTGAGCGCGCTGTTGTTGTTGACGACGATCACCGCGTTGATGCCGTGGCGCCGCGCGGTCTCGAGCTCGGCGATGTGATAGTAGAATCCGCCGTCGCCGGTGAAGCACACGACGGCCCGGTCCGGCGACGCGCACTTCACCCCGAGAGCCGCCGGGAAGCCCCAGCCCAGGGAGCCGGCGGTGCGGTAATAGCACTGTCCCGGGTGCCTGAGCTCGATGAACCTCGCGGTCCAGATGCCGGCGTGGCCGGTATCCGATACCACGACGCCGTCCGGCGGCAGCGTATCCGAGATCTCCTTGCAGATGCGCTCGGGACGGATGGGAACCGCTTCAGAATTGCGTGCCGGCGCGTTCTCGGCACGCCACTTGGCGACGAGCTGCCGGACGCGCCCATTCCAGTCCGCTCTTTGCGGCGAGCCGCGCGGTGCGGCGTCAATCATGCGTCGCAGGCTCACCCTGGCGTCGCCGAGGATTGACACGGCGTTCGGATAGTTTCTGCCCAGCTCGTCCGGATTGATGTCGAGCTGGATCACTTTCGTGCCCGCGGGCGGGAACATCCAGTTGTTGGTGACCTGGCCGCCGGCATGGCTGCCGATGAAGAACACGAGGTCGGCCTCGTGCAGCACGCGATTGGCGCAATCGCGCGAGTACGCTCCCGGCACGCCGGCGTTCAACGGATGGGCGTCGAGCATCGCCGCCTTGGCATTGAGCGAGGTCGCAACCGGAATCGAGAGCTTCTCGGCGAGCTCCACGACCTCCGCCTGCGCCCCGGAGCGGATCACGCCGCCACCGGCGACGATCACGGGCCGTCGCGCTGCGGCGAGCGCCGCGAGGGCGTCCCTCACGCGCTCCATCTCCGGCTCCGGGCGGAACGCGGGCGCGCGACAATAGCCCTCTTCCACCAGCGGATCGAGGTCGGCTTCCTCCTCGGTCATCTGCCCGAGGTGGCTTTGCACGCGCAGATGCACCGGGCCCGGCGCGCCGGAAGTCGCCACGCGAAACGCCTGGCGCAGCAGGTCGGGCATGCGCGTTACATGGTCCACCTGCGCGTTGAACTTCGTGACGGCGTCGAACTGGGTCACGTCGTCCACTTCCTGGTACGCGTGCCGGTAGCGCGATTGCGGCGTCGGACCGCCGGTGATGGCGATGACCGGGGAGCCCGCCATGAAGCCGTCGCGCAGCCCCGCCGCGAGATTGGAGGCGCCGATCATCTGCGCCATGCACACGCCCGGCCTGCCGCTCGCGCGCGCGTAGCCGTCCGCCATGTAGGCCGCGGCCTTTTCGCCGTGCACCATGATCCGGCGGATCGGCATGTCCTCCATCTCAGCGAACGCCTTGAGCATGAAAGCGGGAACGAAGAAGATGTGGCTGACGCCGTATCCCCGCATCATTTCCGCGAACAGCCGTGCACCCGACATTCTCGGCATGCGATCCGTCCTCCCCGGGAGTTCGTCGGGCCCGCCCCCGACAAGTTCATTGGTAATGGTACCCGTCCCGAAGCATGTTATAAAGGAACCTTTATCTATTGATCCATACATCAAGGCCTACGTGGAGCTCGGCCGCGGCAGCTACCTGCGCAGCTACATGTACGACTTCATCATGATGCTCGCGTCGAACTGGGACCGGGACGCGATCGAACGTATGATGCGCACTTCTGCCGCGCAGGCTTGAGCGTTACCCCGTTCTCCAGGTGAGTCTTCATTCAGGAATTCGCCGGGCGGGAGCCCGGCGAATTCCTAGGACTTCTGGTAGGTACCGATCAGCTCCGCCTTTTCGAGCACGTGCCCCTTCATCGCCTGCTCGAGGTCGGCCTTGGCGGGCCGCTCCATGTCGGGCAGCACGGTGTCGAGGGCGTAGAGCTTGTGATAGTAGCGGTGGCGCCCGATCGGCGGGCACGGCCCGCCGTAGCCGGTGCGCTTCCAGTCGTTGAGCCCCTCCAGCGTTCCCTTCGGCAGCTCGGATGACCGGATTGCCTCCTTGAGTCCCGTCGTGCCCGCCGGAATGTTGTAGAGCACCCAGTGCACCCAGGTCATGCGCGGGGCTTTCGGGTCCGGCGCATCCGGGTCGTCCACGATGAGAACGAAGCTCTTCGTGCCTGCGGGCACGCCGCTCCACGCGAGCGGGACCGAGATGTCGTCGCCCTGGCAGGTGTAGCGCCCGGGAATCGCTCCGTTGTGCGCGAATGCCGTCGAAGTCAGGACCAGGCTCATCGGTTTCTCCTTTTCACAGCCATTCAGCCCGCTTCAGCCTGCGGTACAGAGCGACGCAGGCAATGGCGGTCACCGCGACGACCGCGGGATAGGCGTACCGCCACCGCAGCTCCGGCATGTACTCGAAATTCATGCCGTAGATGCTCGCCACCATGGTGGGAATCGCCAGGATCGCGCCCCACCCCGCGAGCTTCTTCACGATCTCGTTCTGGCCGATGGACACGAGGGAGAGATTGACTTGCAGCGCGGTCGTCAGCATCTCGCGCATGTTCTCCGTGGATTCGCTGATGCGAACGACGTGGTCGTGCACGTCGCGGAAATACGGGCGCGTATCCTCCGGGATCAGGCCGGTCGCATAACGCGCAAGCTGGTCGCAGACCTCGAGCAGCGGATGGACCGCGCGCCGCACCGCCATCACTTCGCGCTTCAGGTGATAAATCCGCTCCGTCGTCTTGCGCCGCGCGTGGGCCTTGAACATCCGGTCCTCGAGGGTCTCCAGGTCGTCCTCGAGGGCGCCGACGATCGGCATGTAGTTGTCCACGACATAGTCCATGATCGCGTAGAGCACGAACCCCGGCCCCTTGGCGAGGAGCTCGGGCGCGTTTTCGCAGCGTGCGCGCACCGGTGCATACGACGCCGATGCGCCGTGCCGGACCGACACGACGTAGCGCGGGCCGACGAAGATGTTCGTCTCGCCGAAGTGGACCTCGTCGTCAATCAGCTGCGCCGTGTGCAGCACCACGAACAGGCAATCGCCATAGATCTCGAACTTGGGACGCTGGTGGGCATGATGCGCATCCTCCACCGCGAGATCGTGCAGGCCGAACTCCTCCTGCACCTTGCGCATCAGCGCTTCGGTTGGATCGTGCAGCCCGATCCACACGAACGCCTGCTGCTGCGCGAGAATCTCGCTGATCTCGTCAATCTCGATTTCGCGCAGCCGCCGCCCGTCGGCGTAGGCCACGCAGTTGACCACCATGTTCCTGGCATTCATTGCGTTCGCCCGGATCGGCTACGCCGGGTGCCGCCGCCCGGCGGCCTTGCCGCTCAGCCGAGCTGCTCCAGCAACTTCTCCGCGCTGCTCACCTCGAACTGCCCCGGCTTCTCGACGTTGAGCGCCTTCACCACGCCGTTCTCGACCAGCATGGAATAGCGCTGCGAGCGCACGCCGAAGCCGCGCTCGGTGAGATCCGTCTCCAGCCCCAGCGCCCTGGTGAAGGTGGCCGAGCCGTCCGCCATCATGCGCACCTTCTTCCCCACCTTCTGGTCCTTGCCCCACGCCGCCATCACCATGGCGTCGTTGACCGACAGGCACCAGATTTCGTCCACCTTCTTTGCCCTGATCTTGTCCGCGAGCTCGACGTAGCCCGGCAGATGCCTGCCCGAGCAGGTGCGCGTGAACGCGCCCGGCAGGCCGAAGATCGCGATGCGCCTGCCCTTCGTGATCTCCGACACCTTGAACGCCTCGGGGCCGGTCGGGCAGCCCTGGGTGTACTCGACGGTCAACTCGTACAGCGTGCCTTCCGGCAGCTTGTCTCCTACCCGGATCATCGTATCCTCCTGGCTGATTGCGAGCGTGGAATTCGGGTGTGATAGTATAGCTCGCCGCAGGATTTTGTCGGGTGTGGCCGACAAAATCCTTACGAGAACCGCGGCATTCCGCGACAGCGCTCGCCACCCCCTCCCCGCAGCGAACCAGGATCCTCCCCGGTGCCGATTGACTACGAGAAGCTCGTCAACTGGAAGATTCCCGAGATCGAGCAGCGCCTCACGCGGCGCGACACCATCCTCTACGCGCTCGGCGTAGGCTTCGGCGCCGATCCCTGCGATCCCGCGCAGCTCAAGTTCGTTTACGAGGAAAATCTGCAAGCGCTGCCGACGATGGCGATCATCCTCGGCTACCCCGGACCGTGGCACGCGCATCCCGACACCGGCATCACCCGCAGCCACGTGGTGCACGGGGAGCAGGCGTTCCGCATCCACCGCCTGCTGCCGGTCGAGGGCACGGTGATCGGTGCGACCCGCGTCACCGGCATCGTGGACAAGGGCAAGGACAAGGGCGCGCTGGTGATGACCGAGTGCGCCGTGCGGGACAAGGCGGGCGGCGAGGCGATCTGCACCCTCGCCTCCACGTCCTTTTGCCGCGCCGACGGCGGTTTCGGCGGACCCGACGGGCCGGTGAAAATCCCGCACCCGATTCCCGATACGCCGCCGCAGTTCACATGCGATCTCCCGACGCTGCCGCAGGCGGCGCTCATCTACCGGTTGTCCGGAGACTACAACCCGCTGCACGCCGACCCGCAGTACGCCCGGAAGGCGGGCTTCGATGCGCCGATCCTGCACGGCCGCTGCACCTTCGGCATTGCGGGCCACGCGATACTGAGGACGTTCTGCGGCTACGATCCGGCGCGCCTCGCCGCGATGGAGGGGCGTTTCTCCGCTCCGGTCTATCCGGGCGAGACGATCCGCACCGAGATGTGGCGGGAAGGTAACGCGGTCTCGTTCCGCTCCACCGTCCCCGCGCGCGGGGTGACGGTGCTCAACAACGGCCGCGCCGAGATTGTCAATTGATCAACCGCTCACCGCAGAGGACGCCATCCCCTCATCCCTTTCCCTTCTCCCGAGGGGAAAAGGGAAGGCTCGAGCCTCCCCTCTCCTTTCGGGAGAGGGGCGGGGGTGAGGGCTGGACGCGGAGAAAAGACACGATCATTCCGAACGAAGGGCATGTGATGCAAACCTTCAGGCGGATGCAACGCATCATTCCGGTATTCGTTGTAAATAGAGATACATTGTTCTCCTCAGCGTCCTCCGCGTCTTCCGCGGTAGGAGTTGGGGTTTTCGAGGAGGAATTGTGACGCAAGGCGGAATGGTGGAAGGCAAGGTGGTCGTGGTCACGGGCGCGGGGCGTGGCATCGGCGCCGCGATTGCAAAGCTGATGGCCCGTCACGGCGCGCGGGTCGTGGTGAACGACATCGGCGTATCGCTCTCCGGTGAAGGCGGCGACCAGGCGCCGGCGGAGGAAGTCGTCGCCGGGATCAGGAAGGCCGGCGGCGAAGCGGTCGCCAACACGGACAGCGTCGCCGAGTTCGCGTCGGCGGGCAGGATCATCCAGTGTGCGGTGGACACCTTTGGCCGCATTGACTGCGTGGTGAACAACGCCGGGATTCTCCGCGATGTCATCTTCCACAAGATGACGGAAGTCGACTGGGACGCGGTCGTGAACGTCATGTTGAAGGGGGCTTTTAACTGCAGCCGGCACGCCGCCGAGCACTTCCGCAGGCAGGAATCCGGCTGCTTCATCCACATGACCTCGACCTCGGGGCTGATCGGCGCCATGGGCCAGGCCAACTACAGCGCCGCCAAGCTCGGCCTGGTCGCCCTTTCCACCTCGATCGCAATTGACATGCAGCGCTTCAACGTGCGCTCGAACTGCATTGCGCCGGTCGCCTGGACGCGGATGACGGCCTCCATTCCGCCGAAAGACGAGGCGGCGCGCAGGCGCATCGAGCAGCGTATGCAGGTGACACCGGACTACAACGCGCCGCTCGCGGTGTTCCTCGCGAGCGACGCGGCAAAGGACGTCAACGCCCAGGTCTTCTCGGTGCGCAAGAACGAGGTCTTCCTCATGAGCCAGTCGCGTCCCCTGCGCAGCATCCACCGGGGCGAGGGCTGGACGCCGGAAGACTGCGCCGAGCACATGCTGCCGGCGGTGAAGAGCTGGTTCACGCCGCTGCAGAAGACGGCGGACGTGTTTTCCTGGGATTCGATCTGAAATTCAGCCACCGAACGCGATCATTGCGTCGAAGTAACATTTCCGTTCTTTCTTGAACCCCGACCACAGCAAACCGCCGGGCGACGTCGCATGGCTCTACGAGCTGTGCGCGGCCCGCGTCGGCTTCGCCATGATGTTCACCGCCTATTCCGGCGTGCTGCCGCTGCTCAAGGCCGAATGGAACATGAGCGCCGGAGAGGCCGGCCTCGTTCAATCCGCGTGGCTCGTGGGCTATCTCATCTCGCTGTTCGTCGTCGGCTTTCTCTCGGACCGCTTCGGCGCCAAACGGACCTTCGTGCTCGGCAACCTGTTCGCGGCCGCAGCGGCGATGCTGTTCGCGTTTTTCACCCGGGATTTCGTCTCGGCGTTGTTGCTGCACGGGCTGCTGGGGCTGTTTTCCGGAAGTTCCTATACACCGGCTCTGACGCTCATTTCGGAACGCTTCAGCCCGTACCGCCGCGGCCGCGCGATGGGGTTCTATCTCGCCGCAGCCTCGCTCGGCTACGCGGTCTCGCTCCTCCTGAGCGGCGCGCTGGTCTCCTCGATCGGCTGGCGCGGCGTCTTCATCGTGGTCGCGTTCGGACCGCTTGCGGCGACGGGTCTCGCCTTCCACACGCTGCGCGGCACGCCCAACGTCGTGCATCTTCCTCCCGCTGCCCGGGGCGGCAGTCCTTCGCTTGTGGAAGTCCTGCGTAACCGCCCGGCGATGCTGGCGATCTGGGGGTACGTCTTCCACAGCTGGGAACTGCTCGGCATGTGGGCGTGGCTGCCGGCCTACCTCGCGATTTCCGCGGCAGCCGGCGGGGACATCACCGCGCAGGCGGTCGGGCTCGCAGCGCTGCTCTCCGCCGTCACTTACCTTTCGAGCATGGCGGGCAGCGTCACCGGCGGATCGCTTTCCGACCGCTGGGGCAGAACCGCCGTGATCCTCGCGATGTCTTCCGCGAGCATCGCCATCTCCTTCGCCTTCGGCTGGATGCTGGGATGGCCGCTGTGGGTGCTGCTGATCGTCGCCATCATCTATAACGTCACCGCCATCGGCGATTCCTCGGTCGGCTCGACCGCGGTCACCGAACTGGTGCCGCCCCGCTATCTCGGCGCCGCCTACTCCATCCGCTCGGTGCTGGGATTCGGCGCGGGCGCGTTGAGCCCCTGGGTGTTCGGGCTGGTGCTCGACTGGGGCCGCGCCGGTCCGCTCGCCTCCGAGGCGTGGGCGTGGGGACTCGCGTGGACTTCGCTCGGTGCCGGCGCGGTGCTGGGCCCGTGGGTCAGCTGGCGGCTGCGGCGCATGCCGGAAGCCACGCGCATGGCGGGAGGCAAACGCTAGGAGTGTGTCGGACTTTGTCTCGACACACTCCTTACGCAAAACCGCCCGCGGGCAAACGGCGGAATTGGGGCACAATTGGCTGCTCGGCGTTCTTCCCGCGCAGAAGCATGACACGACGCCGTTGCCCTCCAATCCGGATTGTGGACTTCACGCGCGCGGGTGCACTTCAAGGCGCGTAAAATTACTTGTGATAGCTGTTTCCCGCGCCCCATGTCCACTCCATCCGCCCTCGAGCGGCGGCCTGAAACGCGCCTTGACCTTGGTCGCTTTCTCAATCCGCGCGGCGTAGCGGTGGTCGGCGTGTCCAGCGACCCGGCACGCATCGGCGGCCAGGCACTGCGGCTGCTCACCGATTTCGGCTACAGCGGGAGCATCTACCCCGTCAACCCGAAGTACGGCGAAGTGAAGGGCCTCACGTGCTACCCGGACCTTGCCCGGGTGCCGCGCCCGTGCGACGTCGCGCTCATCGTGCTCGCGGCAAGCCACGTGCCGGGCGCGATCGAGCAGTGCGGGAAGGCCGGCATACCGTTCGCGGTGGTGCTGTCCTCCGGATTCAGCGAGGTCGGCGCGGAGGGCCGTGAATTGCAGTCGCAGCTCGTTGCCGCGGCACGGCGCGGCGGGGTGCGCGTCGTCGGTCCCAACTGCCTCGGCGTGCTCAATCTCAAGGACAGCGCCCGCATCGGCTTCGGCGGCACGATGCAGCTCACGGCGCTCAAGTCCGGCCCGGTGGCGATGGCCACCCAGAGCGGCGGCTTCGGCTTCGGCGTGGTGGCGATCGCGTGCCACTACGGGATCGGGTTCAATTACGTGATCTCGACCGGCAACGAGGCCGACCTCACGCTGCTCGACTGGCTGGCCGACCTCATCGAGCGTCCCGAGGTCGCGATCGTCACCACCTTCATGGAAGGCGTCGCCGACGGGCGGCGGCTGAACGCCATCGGCGAGCGCGCGCTCGACCTCGGCAAGCCGATCCTGGTATGGAAGGTCGGCAACACCGGCGCCGGCGCAAGAGCCGCGGTTTCCCACACCGCGCGCATGACCGCCGGCTACGAGCTGTTCCGCGCCGCGTTCCGCCGCGGCGGGTTCATCGAGATCCGCGACGTGGACGATCTCATTGACATCAGCAAGGCCTTCCTCATCGGCAAGCGCCCGCGCGGGCGGCGCGTGTGCGCCGTTTCCATCTCGGGCGGCGCCGGGGTGCTGCTTGCCGACCGCTGCATCGAGAACGGGCTCGAGCTGCCGCCGCTCTCGGAGGAGACCGCCGCAAGGCTGCGCGAAACCCTGGTATCGTTCGCCTCCGTCGCCAACCCCTTGGACGTCACGGCGCACGGCTACAACGACAACTTCGCCTCCTACAGCCGGGCGCTGCGCGAAGTGCTGGCCGATCCCCGGATTGACATGGTGGTGGCGCGGGCGCCGCGCGGAAGCGTGGCGATGAGCTGGGCGCAGGGGCTCATCCAGATGCTGAAGGAGACCGACAAGCCCCTGCTCCTTAACTGGCCGACGGCGCCCGACGACAACGCGGAAGCGCTCCGGTTCCTCGAGGAAAACGGCGTGCCGTGCATCCTGGGACCGGGGCGCGCCGTGCGCGCGCTCGCCGCGCTCTCGGAGTTCTCCGAAAAGCAGCGCGCCTGGCGCAGCCGCGCGAAGCGGGCACCGCAGCGCGCGGTCGCCAGGCGGGCGCTCGACCTCGCCGGCGCCACGGGCACGCTGGGCGAGCATCGCTCCAAGTCGGTGCTCAGGCAGTACGGCATACCGGCCGTGAACGAGGTCCTGCTCGCGCCCGCCGCCCTGGCGAAGCTCAAATCCGCTCCCCTGCCGTTCCCGGTCGCGGTCAAGCTGGAGTCGCCCGACATCCCGCACAAGACCGAGGCCGGAGCCGTAAGGTTGGGCATACCCAACCTTGCGGCCATGAAAGAAGCCGTGCAGAGCATCTTGGCGTCTGTGCGCAAATTCAAGGCCGATGCACGCATAGATGGCGTGCTGGTGCAGGAGATGGCCTCCGGGCTCGAGGTGATCGTGGGCGCGGTGAACGACCCCTATTTCGGGCCGACCGTCGCCTTCGGGCTGGGCGGCGTCTATACCGAGCTCCTGAAGGACATGACTTACCGCTTCGCGCCGTTCGACGCCGAGACCGCGCGCGAGATGATCGCCGAGATCAAGGGCGCGGCGCTCTTGAACGGCTATCGCGGCGGGCCCGCTCTCGACGTCGCGGCGCTCGCCGACGCGCTGGCGCGGGCGTCGCTGCTCATCGCCGACCACGCGGAGCGCATCGCCGAGATTGACATCAATCCGCTTTTCGTGCGCGAGGCAGGCAAGGGCGTCGTCGCCGCCGATGCCCTGATCGTGCTGAAAGAAAAAACGGATTAACCGCAGAGACGCAGAGAAAGCAAATGAAACATCCAAGATCTCCGTGTCTCGGCGCCTCGGCGGTTCAGATCTTATGACATCATCCCACGTCCGCGTCACCAGGCAGGACGGCGTCGCCACCGTCCTGCTCGACCGGCCAGACAAGCTGAACGCGCTGTCGGCGGAGATGTACCGCGATCTCGCGCACCACTTCGCCGAGCTGAACGCCGACGACGCGGTGCGTGCGGTGGTGCTGACCGGCGCCGGGCGCGCGTTCTGCGCCGGGGGCGACGTGACCACGATGGGCGCGCACGACGTTGTTGCCGGCCGCAAGCGATCGCAATCCCATCACCAGATGATCAAGAGCCTGCACGAACTGGAAAAACCGGTGATCGCGGCGGTGCGCGGGCCCGCGGCCGGTATCGGCCTGAGCATTGCGCTTGCCGCGGACCTGATCGTCGCGTCCGAGACTGCGTACTTCCTCGCGGCCTTCAAGAACGTCGGCCTGCCGCCGGACGGCGGTTCCGTGTTCTTCCTCACCCAGTATCTCGGCATCGCGCGCGCCAAGGAGCTGGTCTATACCGCGCGCAGGCTCCCCGCGCGGGAAGCGAAGGACATCGGTATCGTGATGAAGGTGGTCGCCGACGAGGATCTCGAGAGGGAAACGCAGACGCTCGCGCGCGAGCTGACGGATTCGGCGACCTACGCCCTCAGGCTCGCCAAGCGCATGTTCCGGTCAATGTACGTGCCCACCCTGGAAAACCTGCTCGAGATGGAGAACCTCGCCGTGTGCGGGGCCCGGCTCACGCACGATCACCAGGAAGGCGTCGCCGCGTTCAGGGAAAAGCGCCCGCCAAGATTTTCGGGTCGTTGACCCGAAAATCTTAACTGGGAGAAAGCAAATGGCAATTCATCGTTGGCGGTGGAAGACAGCAACAGCGCTCATTCTCGCGGTGCTTGCACCGATGGTCTCGGCGCAGACGTACCCGGCGCGGCCGGTCCGGCTGATCGTGCCGTTCCCGCCCGGGGGCAGCAACGACATCGTGGGACGCATGATCGCGGTGCAGCTAACCGAGCGCCTCGGCAAGCAGGTCGTGGTGGACAACCGCGGCGGCGCGGGCGGCACGATCGGGACCGAAATCGCGCTCAGGTCGCAGCCGGACGGCTATACGCTGCTCATCATCTCCGTCGCCTACTCCTACAACCCCGCGCTCTACAAGCTCCCCTACGATCCGGTCAAGGCGACTGCCCCGGTTGCCATGATCGGGAGCGGACCGAACGCGCTGGTGGTTTTTCCGGGCCTGCCTGTGAACTCGCTGAAGGACCTGATCGCCCTCGCCAAGGCAAAGCCCGGGCAGCTGAACAACGCCAACGCCGGTGTCGGTTCCTTCCAGCATCTGAGCAGCGAGCTCTTCAAGCTCATGGCCGGCATCAACATCGTGCAGGTCCCCTTCAAGGGCGGCGGCCCGGCACTGGTCGCCGTGATGGGCGGTCAGGCACAGTTGACGATCGGCAGCCTCATCCAGATGCTGCCCCAGGTCCGCGCCGGCAGGCTGAAAGCACTGGGCATCGGCAGCGCGAAGCGCGTGGCGGCGCTTCCCGAGGTGCCGACGATCGCGGAGGCCGGCGTGCCCGGCTACGAAGCAGCCAACTGGTGGGGCGTCGTCGCTCCCGCCGGCACGCCCGCCGGCATCGTCAAGAAGCTGAACACGGAAATCTCCGCCATCCTCACGTCCACGGAAGCACAGAAGTGGTTCGTGGCGGAGGGCGCGGAAGCCGTGACCAAGAGCCCCGCGGAGTTCGGCAAGTTCATCCTGGGCGAGATGGACAAGTGGGGCAAGGTCGTGAAACAGGCCGGCATCAAGGCGGATTGAGCCTGGTGACGCGCAACATGATGCCGCGTGACGTGATGATGCGTGATTGATGACAGGTGGTTTCGAGAGAACGACGATGCAAGACCTCAAGAAGAATTCGCCGTTCGGCATCTACCTCGAGCACTGCCGCAAGGGCAAGCTCGCCTATCAGGTGTGCGCCGACGACGGGAAGCCGGTGTTCTTCCCGCGCGTCGTCGCACCCGGCGGCGGCACCAACCTGGAATGGCGCCTCTCGAAAGGGCTCGGGACGGTACACGCGACCACGGTCGTCCATTACCGCAACGAGCCGCCGCTCAACGTCGCGCTGATTGACCTCGACGAGGGCTTCCGCATGATGAGCCGGGTCGAGGACATGGACCCGATGCAGGTGAGAATCGGCATGCGCGTCAAGGTGAGGATGCATCCCGGCGACGAGAAGCAGCCGCCGTATCCCGTATTTACTCCCCTCCTCTCCGAGGAGGGGTCACCACGAAGTGGTGGGGGTGGTCATCCCCTCCTCTCCGAGGAAGGGTCACCACGAAGTGGTGGGGGTGGTCATCCCCTCCTCACCGAGGAGGGGTCACCACGAAGTGGTGGGGGTGGTGAGGGCGCACAAGACCACCCCGGCCCTTCGGGCCACCCCTCCTTGAAAAAGGAGGGGAGTTACCCCGGCCCTTCGGGCCACCCCTCCTTGAAAAAGGAGGGGAGTTACCCCGGCGCTTCGCGCCACCCCTCCTTGGGAAGCGGGGCTAACCACCCCGGCGCTTCGCGCCACCCCTCCTTGGGAAGCGGGGCTAACCACCCCGGCGCTTCGCGCCACCCCTCCTTGGGAAGCGGGGCTAACCACCCCGGCGCTTCGCGCCACCCCTCCTTGGGAAGGAGGGGAGGATGAGCGGGCTGAAAAGAGGCAGCGTCGCCGTCGTCGGCGCCGCTGAATCCGATCTCGGGCAGGTCGCGCCCGAGACCACGCCGACCGACCTCATGGCGCAGGCCACGGCCCGTGCGCTCGATGACTGCGGGTTGAAGCTCTCCGACATTGATGCGGTGTTGTGCGCCCACACGCAATCGCGGATGTCGGCGCTGCAGCTCTGCGAGTACCTGCGCATCAAGCCGCGGTACTTCGACAGCACCCAGATCGGCGGCTCCTCGTTCATGTCGCACCTTGCGCACGCGCAGGCCGCGATCGAGCATGGAGTGTGCGAGGTTGCCTTGATCGCTTACGGCAGCACCCAGCGGTCGGTCTCCCGCGCCGCGGCGAGCCCGCGCGAGTTCAACCCCTACGAAACCCCGTACCGCCCCCTGCTCCCGGCAAGCGCCTACGCGCTCGCAGCCTCGCGCCATATGCACCAGTACGGCACCACGCGCGAGCAGCTCGCCGAAGTGGCGGTCGCCGCCCGCCGGTGGGCGCTGATGAACCCGGCGGCGTGGGAAAAGGAGCCGCTCACGATCGAGCAGGTACTGAACGCGCGCATGGTGAGCTTCCCCTTGACGGTGCGCGACTGCTGCCTCGTCACCGACGGTGGCGGCGCGATCATCGTGACTTCCGTCGCGCGCGCGAAAAGCCTGAAGAACAAGCCCGCCCACGTGCTGGGCGTGGGCGAGGCCATCAGCCACGCCTCGATCTCGAACATGCCCGATCTCTGCGTCACCGCAGCCGCCGAGTCGGGGCCGCAGGCATTCCGGATGGCGCGGCTGAAGCCCTCCGACGTGGACATGCTCTCGCTCTATGACGCGTTCACCATCACGCCTATCCTGTTTCTCGAGGACCTCGGCTTCTGTCCCAAGGGCGAAGGCGGGCGCTTCGTGGCTGGCGGCGCGATCGCGCCTGGCGGGAGGCTCGCCGTCAACACCAGCGGCGGCGGGCTGTCATACTGCCATCCCGGCATGTATGGCCTGCTGGTGATGATCGAGGCGGTGCGGCAGGTGCGCAGCGAGTGCGGCCGGCGGCAGGTGAAGAATTGCGAGATCGCCCTCGCGCACGGTAACGGTGGTGTCCTATCCAGTCAGTGCACTGTTATCTTTGGCTCCGATGCAACTCTGTAGACCGTGCGACCCGCGTCTGCGGGGTCGCACCCCCGTAATTACCGGGGCCCCTGCTCCGCCCTCCGCGTTCGAAATCCGGGATCGCCCCTGCGCGGGCCGCGACCCGGCAAATGCCGTGCCAGTTTACCGCGGAGAATCGTGGTATTCGACGACATGGCGGTCTTGCGGACCGCGCACGCGACCGTGCGCCCGTTCGCCCGGGCGCGGCCTGCGGTTGTCGCGCCACGGTGGCTGCAGAATCCTCAAACATACCTTCCGGATCGTCCCCTCCTCCATTTCCCGGACGATCAACTCGGCGCGCCCGTCCCACACGGTGCGGTCTCCGACACGCGGCTTGCCACCGCATGCGCGGACAAGATAATCGGCGAGCGACATGCACGAATCGGACACCGGAGCCTTCAATCCATAGAATCGAGCCAGCGTTTGCAGATTCGACTGCCCGTTGAGCACGAACCCATCAACCAACCCGGATTCCTCCTCATGACGAAATGTCCTCTGTAATCCTCCAATCGGCGCATCCATGTCCGTTCAGCTCCTTCCTTGGTACGTGGCCCATCAAATCCGAACTCGTATCTTTCACCACACTTTAACGCTTACAACGTTGCAGGAATGCGACAAACCGTGGCATATTTGATCATCTGATCGCCGGTGCGGCGTTCTTTTTCTCCGGCGCCGCTCATGATCAACGATCTGACAGCGTCGAATCCAAAAAAGTGCCGAAAAATTTTGCAGGCTGTAAGCGCCAGATGTAATTGCTCACCATGCCCGCCCCGCTCCTGCGACTTGCCGTTCCCGCCGATGCCTATGAAATCGCGGTGATGTCGCGCTACCTGATCGAGGTGGGGCTGCGCGGCTGGTCGTGGCCGCCGGAGCGCGTGGCGAAGGCGATCCGCGCGCGCGACACCAACGCCCTGGTCGCGGAAGTCGGGCAGCACCTCGTCGGGTTCGCGATCATGGACTTCGGCGATGCCACGGCGCACCTCTCCCTGCTCGCCGTAAAGCCCTCGCACCAGCGCTGCGGCGTCGGGCGCCAGATGATGGCCTGGCTCGAGGAAGCCGCCCTCACCGCCGGCATCACCACGGTGAGCCTCGAGCTGCGCACCAACAACTTCGGCGCGCGCGCCTTCTACCGCATGCTGGGCTACAAGGAGATATCGTACATAGCCGGCTACTACCGCGGCGTGGAGACCGCGGTGAAAATGTCGCGCGACATCCGCCGTTCGATTTCCGACCGCATCAGCTAGTGCCGTTCAGGGGTCCCGGCATGAGCGCAGCTTACTGGATCGCCTTCTGGTGGGTAATATTTGCGGCAACGCACACGGCGCTGTCCTCGCTTCCGGTGCGGCAGCGCTTCGTCGCCGTTCTCGGTGAAAAGGTTTTTCTCGGCTTCTACTCGCTGATCGCCTTCGCGACCCTCATCCCGCTCGCCTCGGTCTATTTCAGCAACCGGCACGCGGGCGGGCTTCTCTGGGTCCTCGTGTCAACGCCGGGCGTGCGCCCCCTCGCCATGATCCTGTCCGTTCTCGGCATAGCGCTGGTCGTCGCCAGCCTCTTTCAGCCGAGCCCGGCGCTCGCCGGCCTCAAGCAGGCGCGGGGTCCGCACGGGCTCACCCGCATCACGCGCCACCCGCTGTTCATGGGCATCGCGCTCTGGGCCGCGGGACATCTGATGGTCAATGGGGCCCTCACCGACGCGCTGTTCTTCGGCGGCATGCTTGCCTTCAGCCTGGCCGGCGCCGCGCATCAGGACGCGCGCAGGCGCGTGACCGATCGCGAGCGGCTCGGACGGTTTTTTGCAGAGACATCGTTCCTGCCGTTCGGTGCGATCCTGACGGGACGGAACCGCCTCGCGTGGTCCGAGCTGCCGTGGGCTGCCCTTGCCGCGGGCGCTGCGGTCGCCGCCGCGATCTACGCCCTGCATCCGTGGCTGTTCGGATTGTGAGGCGTGACGAGTAACGGGCACCCCCGGTCATGGCCGGTCACTATCGCTTATCACCACGAAAAGGTGTGCGTCCCCTTTTCATGCGTCCCCGGGCCGGAACGACCCCATTTTTCCGGCCGTCAGGCCGGGCGGTGTCCACCGCGTTCGCGGAACCCACCGCGCCCGCGCGGAGCGAGCAGCTCATCGGCGACTTTCTGCTGCTCGGGCGAAAGCGCCGCGTAGAGCGGTTTGGTCGCCACAAGCGTCTCGTCCATCCGGGCGGCGGCGGCGGCCATCAACTTCTGCCGGCGCTCCAGCCGCTCGATCGCCGTGGTCCGCCCGCGTTCGGGCCGCTGCCCGGTCTGCGCGCGGCGCTCCTGGACGCGTTGGTCGGCCGCGCGCGCCTGCTTGCGCAGCGTGTCGGCAAAGGCATCCCACTGCGGCTGCTGGGCGTCGGTAATTTTCAGGGCGGTCTTCAGGTAGGCAAGCCGCGCCTCGACCCGCTC